>JAJDDS010000352.1 GCA_029260195.1 Phycisphaerae bacterium | reverse complement strand
ATGACGATCCTCCATGATCTCAAGACTCCTCATCCTGACCATGGAATCATCGGTCCGCCGCCCCAAAAACCCGCAACATTACGCGTGAGGCTGCACTAGCACGGCATCGCGCTACTGATTCGCCTCCGCGAAGATGCGATCGGTGACCGCAGCAGCGGCCCGCTCGTTGGCGCCCGTCACGCGGTTGCAGGACTACATCGTCGCCTCCACATCGCAATGACCCTGCAGCTTGGCCAGTGTCCCGAGGGACGTCCCCGCGTCGGCATGCTTCTCGCCAAACGACCTCCGGAATGTCGCTAACGTGATCCGGGCCGTCAATTCAACGCCCACTCAGGACATCAATGAGGGCACGCACAGCCTGCTCCGCCCTGCGTTTGATCTGCCGGGAGATGGAAGCGTGTTTCCGAACGGGACGTCAGGGTCGCGCGTGGGTCTCTTCGCGATGGAGACCACGATGATTCGGTTTCCGGCGTCGGCTCACGGCTGCGATCCGCATTCCGGGCAGCGTTCGATGGATCAACACGCCGCCTCTCGCCCTCAACTCGCGGCTTCGCGCTTAGCTTTGACTTCGGGGCGGAGATCGATCCCCAACTCCTCGAGCTGCGCCGTCGCAACCTCGCCCGGTGCGTTGGTCAACGGACACACCGCCCGCTGCGTCTTGGGATAAGCAATCACGTCGCGCAGACTCGCCTTTTGCGCCAGGAGCATCGCCCAACGATCAAACCCGAACGCGATGCCACCGTGCGGCGGCGCCCCGAATCGCAACGCCTCCATCAGGTGGCTGAACTTGAGATTCGACTCCTTCTCGCTGATGTTCAATAACTCGAACACGGACTGCTGCACCTCGCGCCTGTGTATACGAATGCTCCCGCCAGCCATTTCTTCGCCATTGAGCACCAAGTCGTACGCTTGGTCCCGCACCTTCCCGGGATCACTCTTCAGCAGATGAATGTCCTCGTCCACCGGGGCTGTGAACGGATGGTGCGTGCTGTCCCACCGCTTCATCTCCTCGTTCCACGCCACCAGCGGAAAGTCGATGACCCAGAGCAGATCCCAGCGATGCTCCGGGATGACGTCGAGCATCTCCGCCAGCCGAGTCCGCACGTAGTGCAGGTACTTGCAAACGTCGTCGTACGTCCCCGGCATGAAGAACACCGAGTCCCCCGCCTTCGCACCCACCGCGTCGCACAGCGACTGGCATACCGGCTGAACGAACTTCGCGACGCCCGTCGCGAACTCCAGATTCCCGTCCTTCTCGATCACTTTCGTCAGCGGCAGCCCGCCCGCGCCGATCCCGCGCAACTCCTCGGTCAGACCATCGGTGATCTTCCGCGTCAATTTGTCCGCGGCCCCCGGCGCCACGATACATCTGACCATCCCGCCCGCGTCGATTGCGGACTTGAACACGCCAAAGTCAATCTCGCGCACCTGACCGGTTACGTCTTGCAGTTCCAACCCAAACCGCGTGTCCGGACGATCGACCCCGAACCGGTCCATCGCCTCCGCGTACTTCATGTGCTTGAGCGGAACCGTGATGTCGATATCGAGGATCTCTTTGAAAAGCCGCTGGATGCAGCCATCCACCATGTCCATGACGTCCTCGCGCTTGACGAAGGACATCTCCATATCGAGTTGCGTGAACTCCGGCTGGCGGTTTCCGCGCAGGTCCTCGTCGCGGAAACAGCGCACGATCTGGGCGTACCGGTCGAAGCCAGCCACCATGAATAGCTGCTTGAAGATCTGCGGCGACTGCGGGAGCGCGTAGAACGTCCCTTGCTGCACGCGCGACGGAACCAGATAGTCGCGTGCCCCTTCCGGCGTCGACTTGGTCAGGAACGGCGTCTCAATCTCGACAAACCCGTTCTCGTCGAAGTAGTCCCGGATGATCTTGCCAAGCTGATGACGCAGCCGAAACGTCTTCTGCATCGAAGGCCGGCGCAGGTCCAGGTACCGATAGCGCAACCTGAGTTCCTCGTTGGCTTCGGTGTCGTCTTCGATCTCGAACGGCGTCGGATCGGACTTCGCCAGCACGTCAACCGCGTGGGCTTCGACCTCGATCTCGCCGGTCGGCAGCTTCGGGTTCACGTTGTCCCCGCGGGGCGCGACGTTACCGTTGATGGCGATGACGTCTTCGTTCCGCAGTCCCCGCGCGGTCTCATGCGCTTTCGGATCGGTCTCGGGATTGAACTTGAGTTGCGTAATCCCCTCGCTGTCCCGGAGGTCGATGAACACCATCCCGCCGTGATCCCGGTAGTTGTTCACCCAACCCACCAGCGTCACCGCCTGACCGGCGTCGTCTATCCGTAGGCCCCCGCACCGATGCGTTCTCTTGTTGTATGCAACAGCCAAAACTGACAACTCCTTCCGCTAACGCGATCTACACCGCCTAATCCGGACTTCCCACCCGCATTTCTAGTTGCATCCCCCCGATCACGCAATCATTCGCCCATCGGACAGATTCTGCCCGCCCCGCCGACGGTTTGACCCGATGACCCCCAAGTACGATGATGCACGCGCTCGGGGTGCCCCCCGACATCGCAAAAGCCCTCCCGCGCCGTCGGTGTCCGAATCGAGGGAACCACCCCGCGGCTCGGTCGTCCAAGGAGACGTATGGAAGCTGCCGTGAACTCGGAACCGACCATCAGCCTCCTAGAGGAAGCGTCACTGGTCCGCAGTGTCCAGGCGGGGGATGTGCAGGCGTACGGGCAGCTCATCGTGCGGTATCAGGACCGTGTCTTCAACACCGTCTGGCGTATCTGCCGAGACCCCGAAGACGCCCGAGACTTGACTCAGGAAGCGTTCCTCAAGGCCCTTCGCGCGATCGATCGATTCCAGGGCCAAAGCGCGTTTTACACTTGGCTGTTCCGCATCGCGGTGAACTTGGCCTTGTCGCATCGCAAAAAAGCCAAACTCCGCCTCGTCGCCTCGCTCAACGAAGACCGAGACGACTCGGGCACTGGGCGTCCCATGTCAGCCGCCGAGCGCATCGCCGACTATCGGACGCCAGCGCCCGCCCGCGCCGCGGAACTGGCCGAAACGCGCGAACGCGTCGTCGCCGCGCTGGACGCGATCGACGAGCAACATCGCGCCGTCATCATCCTGCGGGATATCGAAGGATTCGACTATCAACGCATCGCCGACGTCTTGGAAGTTAAGGTCGGGACCATTAAGTCGCGGGTCCACCGTGCCCGCGCCGCATTGCAATTGGAACTCGAACGCACCGGGGAGAGTCTAACGTCGCGGACGGACACAAAAAAATGATGCGCCACGATCCCGAAAAACTGGCTGAGCAGCTCTCCGCATTCCTCGACGGAGAACTCGACGAGATGGAGCGCGCACGCATCGAGGAGGTGCTGCGGAGCAATCCAGCCGCACGCGACAAGCTCGCCAGCATCCGCGACACAGTCGAGTTGGTGCGCGGGCTGCCGCGCAGGCCCGCGCCACATGATCTAGCGGGTGCTGTCATGGGCACCATCGAACGTAGCGATCTGCTCGGGGATAAGTCCGACGCGCCGATCCACGCGAGACCGGGGTGGCGCACCGCACGATCGCTTTTGCTTACCGCCGCCCTGCTCGCCGTCACCGTCACCGTCGGCCTATGGTCCATGCGAACCACACGTGACCACGGCGAACCGCAATCCCTCGTTACCGGACCGAGCGCAGTCGATGGGTCACGGGAGACCTTCACTGAAATCGCGACCGAAGTCGCTCTACCAGCCGCACCCGCCGCCAAACTCGATGCCGATGCGGCAGACAGCCGCGCCGAGCCAATCAAGCTCGCCAAGGCGGATATGCCATCGGAAACCGACCGAGGCTTTGCCCGCGAGCGGGAAGAGCATCAGGCGTTCGACGATGTCGCCGCGAAGATCCGGGGCGCGCCGGAACCCGCGACGACGGACAGTCTCGCGTCGACGCGCACGTCAGGCGCGATGATAATCGAGCGCCTCGCCACCGCGGCGCCGACCGATGAAAGCGGCGCACTCGAGAAGAAGGAACGCCATAGTCAGACCGTCATCGCCAAGACCGCCCCACCGATCCGTTTGGAGATCACCTGCGCGGACGCCGACGATCTGCGATGGTGTAGAACGCGGCTCACCCGCTTCCTCGCGGATCAAAGGGAGCACTCGCGCTCGCCTACGGAGAAGGCCGTCGAGGAGTTAACCGGCGTCCGATTCGAAAACAACGCACGCGTAACGCCGCTCGGCGACATGGAGATTCACGCCGATCTGACCGACCGCCAAGTCCACCGACTCCTCGGTATCTTCGACGCCGCGCCCGCCGCACGACGCGAGGTCGCACTCTCCGTCGGAGACGCTGTCAGCGCCCATGGCTGGTCTCAGACGCAGCAGTTGCTGGCCATGCTACCCGTGCGCCAAGTTCCGTCGCAGGCCGCGCGAGGTCAACCCGCGATCGAAGGTTGGCCCGCCGCCCAAGCGCCTGGAAAGGACCACAACTACCGCAAGGACGCACAGGTCGCACAGCGGCGAGGGCGTGGCGGAGGCGCACCCCCGCCCGGATTTCGCGAACAACCCTCGCTCGGCGCGATCGATACAGTGATCCCCCAGTCCACCATCCAACCAACGCGGCGCGTTCACATCCGCCTGACCGCCCCAAAGACGCCAACTCCACCGCCCGGACCACCAGGCAGGCTAGTGCCCGACCTGACGAAAGATCCACAAAACCCGTGACCGCTCCTCGTCACCGTCCCGCAGCTTGTATTCGAAATGCTTGGCCGCCGAATACCGAAGCCGCTTCGCCACCTTGCGCGCCTCCGCAATCTCGTCGTCCGCCACCTTGTCGGTCTTGTAGATGATCGCCCGACCGCCGCTCATCAGGTGCGGACGCGCCCACGCGAGGCAACGCGCCAACGATCCAACCGCCTTGAACAGGACCAGATCGAATTCGTCCTCACCGCGCCATTCCTCCGCGCGGCCGTGGATGGCTGACAGGTTGCACAGCTTCAACGCCCGCGCCACATCCGCCACAAACCGCACTTTCTTCCCCGTACCATCGAGCGCCGTAACCAACCAACTCGGCTCCGCGATCGCCAGCGAAACAGCCGGCACGCCCGCGCCGGTCCCTACGTCCAGAACACGCCCCACCGGAACGCTCGACTGCCGACACCAGCGCAACACCGCCAGCGCGTCGATGTGATGCTTCACCGCAAAATCCCGCGGCCCTGTGATCCGCGTCAGATTAAACTCCTTGTTGGCTTCAACGACCAGCTCGCGATAGTCCCACAGCTTCCCTCGCTGCGCATCGGACAGCTTAATCCCCAGTGACTTCAACCCCGCGCCAAGCGCCGACCCAAACTCCACACGCTCGGTCTTCGCCGTCATGCGTACCGTATCGGGTCCGCAAGGCCCGCCTCCGCAAACCCCTTCCGCCGCAACACGCAACTGTCACACCGACCGCAGGCGTCTCCCGCGTTCGTCGGAACATAGCAGCTATGCGTCAGCCCGTAGTCGACGCCCAACCGGACCCCTTCCGCGATGATCTCCGCCTTGGTCATCTCAATCAGCGGCGCGTGAATCCGAAACCGCCCCGCGCCACGAACACCGGCGGACGTCGCCAGATTCGCCAACTCCTCAAATTTCTCAACGAACGCCGGACGACAATCCGGATACCCGCTGTAGTCCACCGCATTCGCACCGATGAAAATGTCAAACCCTCCAATTGATTCCGCGAACGCCAGCGCGTGCGCCAGAAAAATCGTGTTCCGCGCCGGCACGTACGTCACCGGAATGTCGTCACCCGCCGCGATCGAGTCTCGATCAATCGGCACCTCAATCGAGTCCGTCAACGCCGACCCCCCGAATACCCGCAAGTCAATCCGCTGCAATACGTGACGCTTCACCCCCAGCGCCGCCGCAACCCGCTCCGCAGCCGCCAGTTCCACCGCATGCCGTTGCCCATAGTCAACCGTCAGCGCGCACAGCTCGAAACCGCGCCCAACCGCAAGCGCAGCCGTCGTCGTCGAATCGACCCCGCCCGACAACAATACAACAGCGTCGCCCATCATTGCCATCACGCCGGTGCGAACGGCTCGCTGTCCGCCTCGCTGACGATCACTTCCAACGACGGCAACCGCTCCCCCACGGCCCGACCGAACGATTCGAGCACAGGACGCTCACTCGTCCAATGCCCCAGCGCGATCGCACAACATCCCTTCCGACGAATCGTCAGCGCGTCATGATGACGTATCTCACCCGTGATGATCACATCCCCCTCCCCCACACCCACCTTAAACGGGAGCGACCCCGCAGCCCCCACACAAATCACCGCTCGAGCGATTTCCTGATCCGCCTCCCCCACAATCTGGGCGCACGCCGCGCCCGCCCGATCCATCAGCATTCCCGCCAGCGCCCCTAACGTCATCGCCTTCGGCAACGCCCCACGCCGACCGATCCCACGCTCCGGCACCGACCGCAGTGGATAAATATCGAACGCCGCCTCATCGTACGAATGCGCGGAGCGCAACGCCTCAACCACGCCCGCGACAGCCGACCGCGGCGTCACCGATTCCAGCCGAATCTCCTCCACCGTCTCGTATCGACCGGCCTCCCCCACCGCCGGACGCGTCGATTCGCCCCCGTAAAACGTCCCTGTCCCCGGCAATCGAAAACTGCACCGCCGGTAGTCCCCGATCCGCCCCGCGCCCACGGCGAACATCGCCTCCGCCACCCCGTCCGCCTCATCGGCGGGCACGAACACAACGATCTTGCACGCCGCGCCGTCATCGCCCTCCGCGTACTCGAGCGGCTGCGTTTCCGTGATTCCACACAACCCGGCGATCCGATCGTTTGTACCCCCCTCCGCCGCATCCAGAGCGGTGTGCGTCGAATACACCGCGACGCCCGCCCGAATGCACCGGAACATCAATCCGGAAGTGTCATCGCTTGGCACTGTCAGTCGGCGGATCGGCTTGAACAGCGGCGGATGATAGGCGACTACGAACTCAACTCCCCGCTCGATCGATTCCTCAACCACGGCGCCCGTCAGGTCGATGCACAGCATGATGCGCCGCACCTCCGCATCATGGTCGCCAGCCAGCAACCCCACGTTGTCCCAACTCTGCGCCAGCCGCAACGGCGCCAGCGCCTCCAGAACCTCGCAAACCTCCACGACCCGCGCGGGGTCCGTTCGCTTACCCATCGCCACGACACTCCCTTTCCACGCACGCCCGATATCGATCCAGAAGCTCCTTCGCCACCACGCCGGGCTTCCCACCGCCGATCTCACGCTGTTCGATGCGCACCACCGGAAGAACCTGCATGATCGAGTTGGTCAGAAACACCTCGTCCGCATCCAGCAGATCGTTGATGTTGATCGCCGACTCGTCAACTCGCCGATCCTCCTCCACACACATCTCGAGCACGACCCGCCGCGCGATCCCCGGCAACACCGGCGTCGACAAAGGCGGCGTCTTCACCACGCCCCCCGACACCACAAACACGTTGCTAATCGACCCCTCCGCCAGCAGATTCTCAGGCGTAAACCACAACGCCTCCGCGCAGCTCACCTCGCTCGCCTGCCGCAGTGCGATGAGCCGCGGCAGATAGTTCGTCGTCTTATGACCCGCCAGCGGATCGTGAATCGACTGCCGGTACTTGCAAATCACTACGCCCACACCCGTCTCGTACAACGACTCCGGATAGCTCGCCGGCGGCGACGCCGTCACACACACCGTCAGCAATTGGCCACCGTCATCCGAACCCGCAAGTACGTCCCCCGCCGTTACCGTCAGCCGAATCCGACCCTCCGTCAGCCCGTTCCGCTCCAACAACTCCGATAGCTCATTCGCACACGGAAGACGCGCACCGTCCGGGCGCACCAGCAGCTTGTCCGCCGAACCCACCAACCGTTCCAGGTGTTCCGCAAACCGAAACACCCGACCCCCCTCCGCGCGCAGCGTCTCGAACAGACCCGCCCCGTGCAACCAACCCGCATTGTGTACGCTGATCCGCGCTTCCGATGCCGCGACAAAGGTCCCGTCGAGTAAAACGAAATGCTTCACGCCGATCTCTCCCATGTTCCGTCGTCGGACGCCGCCGGATCACGAGCCCGCAACGCCCGCATCATCCCAGCCGTCTTCGCCAACATCTCCTCATACTCCTCCGCCGCGTCGCTGTCCGCCACGATCGCCCCCCCGCCGAACAGGTGCAAGTCCCCCCGATCCAGCACCATCGTGCGGATCGCGATGTTCAAACACATCGAACCGTCCAGCCCGATGTATCCGATGCTCCCACAGTACACGCTTCGCTCCGTCGTCTCCAACTCGTTGATGATCTCCATCGCCCGGATTTTCGGACAACCCGTGATCGACCCACCCGGAAAGCTCGCCCGCAACACGTCCGCCCAACACAACTCATCCCGCAGCCGCCCCGTCACCGTCGCCACCAGATGATAAACCGTTGGATGCGTTTCCAAGTCAGCCGCCCGCTCAACGCGCACCGACCCGAACGCACACACCCGACCCAAATCGTTGCGCGACAGATCGACGATCATCGCCAACTCAGCTCCGTCTTTCTCGCTGCGCGCCAACTCCCGCCGGCGCACGGCATCCATCACCGCCTCCCCGGTCCGCGGCCTCGTCCCCTTGATGGGACGAGTGGTAATCACACCATCGCGCAGCTCGATGAACAACTCCGGCGACGAACTGAGAACAGCCGACCCACCGCACATCAGCAGCGCCGAGTACGCCCCAGGATTCGCGACCCGCAATCGCCGGTAAACCTCGAGCGCCGACGCGTCCGTCCGCGCCGTGAACCGCTGCGTCAGATTCATTTGGTAGATCTCGCCCGCCGCGATGTACGCCTTCGCACGCGCTACCCGATCGAAATACGACGCCCGCGACATCGACGCCACCGGCTCATCCGCAATCCCTCGCGACCAGTCGACAGGTCGCAGCCCCGATCCGCCGCGCAACATACGCTCCAACCGGTCCAACCGATCCGACTTCGAACCGCGTTCGACGCACCCCGGAACGTCCGCCGCAACCAGCCGCCACACGTTTTCCAAGTGATCGAACACCGCAACCGTGTCGTACAGCCCGAACCACACGATCGGCAGCGCCAGATCCCCCAGCATCGTGCAGGCGGTCGCCCCGAGCGCCACCCCCGCCTCGTAGCCCGCGAATCCCACCCAACCCCCGACCAACGGCACTCCCGCCGCCCGAAGACCTTCGTCTGCCGGACCGACGCGCTCCGCGAATCGATCCAACCACCCGCTGACGTGCCCCCGCCGCACCCAGAACTGATCAATCGGGTCGTACCCCAGAATCGAATACCGCCCCCCAGACGTCCCCGGTCCTGTCCGCTCCAGCACGAAAGGTTCGCGCCCATCCGCAATGGCGCATACAGCCGACGCCACCGCCGGACCCTCCACCAGACGCCGCACCAACACCGCACCGTTCGTCCCACGCGTCGCCATATCGCGGCCAAGTATATACCAGACCCCATCGTTCTCGAAGCCAGCAACCCGCCCAACGTACCATGGCGGCAACCACCACCGCATGTCCACCTATGCAAATGCATCTTTTCTTGCATTCCGCAATGATTCTGCGTGGATAATGCCATCACGCCGTCCTAAGATGGGCACCGCCGGTTGTGGGCTGAGACTCCGCGCGTATGATGGCCATCTGACATGAACCGTAAAGTAACAATCGAAAAT
>JAJDDS010000351.1 GCA_029260195.1 Phycisphaerae bacterium | reverse complement strand
TCCGAGCGAGCACTTCGCGTTCATGGTTCGGTCGCTGGAGCGAATGGGGGTCGCGGGGGTCGTGATCGAAGACAAGGTCGGCGTTAAGCGAAACTCGTTGCTCGAAACCGAGGCGCCGCAGGCACAGGACTCGATCGAGTGCTTCGTCGAGAAAATCTCGATCGGAAAACAGTCTCAGGTCACCGACGATTTCATGGTGATCGCCCGAATCGAGAGCTTGATCCTTGGGGCTGGTCTCGACGACGCTCTTGCCCGGGCGGCGTCCTACATCAACGCCGGAGCGGACGGGATCATGATCCACAGCAAGCAGAAAGACCCGGCTGAGGTGTTCGCGTTTTGCGCGGCGTACCGGCGGTTCCACGACCGTGTGCCGTTGGTGGCGGTTCCGACGACGTACAACCGTGTGACCGAACGCGAGCTGTCGGACGCGGGCGTGAACCTGGTGATCTACGCAAACCATCTCTTGCGCAGCGCGTACGCGTCCATGACGAAGACGGCTGAGACAATTTTGCGGTACGGTCGATCGGCGGAGACCGATCCCTGGTGTATGCCGGTTAAGGACATCGTCACGCTGATCCCATCGACGCATTCAACACGAACGTCGCGGCCCGTCGCCACGGGACGAGGGCGCGTCACACCGCGCGGTTCGGACGCGATGACGAGCCTGCTGGGGGGTGATTGACGTGCTGAGCTGCGCCAGCGTCCATCGCCAGTTGACGGACAACGGGTTCGATTTTTTCGCGGGCGTCCCTGACTCGCTGCTCAAGAACTTCTGCGCGTACGTGTCTGAAAACACACGCGCGGATCGACATGTCATCGCCGCCAACGAAGGGGCGGCTGTCGCGCTGGCGGCGGGGAGTTATCTGGCGTCGGGTCGGGTCGGAGTCGTGTACATGCAGAACTCCGGGTTGGGAAACGCGGTCAATCCTCTGGTGTCGCTGGCCGCCCCATCCGTGTATGGCGTGCCGATGCTGCTGGTGATCGGGTGGCGCGGGGAACCTGGGACAAAAGACGAGCCGCAGCACGTCCACCAAGGTCGCGTTACGCCGGACATGCTCGAAGCGCTGCGCATCGGGTACACGGAGTTGCCGACCAATTCGGATGAGGCAGAGCGGTGTTTGTGGAAGGCCATGAACTTGGCGCTGGACGCGGCGGCGCCGTATGCGCTGCTGGTGCGTAAGGGCACGTTTGAACCGCATTTTCCGGTGGCGGCGGCGCTGGATGAGGCAGCCCCGATGACCCGCGAGGCGGCGCTGACGTGGGCGCTGGCCGCAATCGATGAACGCGCCGTGGTGGTAGCTACAACGGGTTACACGTCGCGCGAGCTGTGGGAGCACCGCCGCAAGCGCGGCGAGGACGATCGCGCGGACTTTCTGACGGTCGGCTCGATGGGGCATGCGTCGCAGGTGGCGATGGGCGTCGCGCTGCGGCGGCCGTCGCGTAGCGTGTACTGCCTTGATGGGGACGGGGCGATGATCATGCACATGGGTGCATTGGCGGTGATTGGCTCTTCGGGATTGAAGAACCTCAAACACGTTGTGCTCAACAACGGCGTTCACGATTCGGTCGGCGGGCAACCGACGGTTTGTCGGGATATCGACGTGCCCGCGATCGCGCGCGCGTGCGGATACGGATTTGCCGCGACGACGGACTCGCTCGCGGGGCTTGCGGAGGTGTTTCCGCCGTTTCGTGCATCGAAGGGCCCCTGTCTGCTCGAAATCCGAATACGCCCGGGCGCGCGACCGGACCTGGGGCGGCCGACGATCGACCCGCAGTCGCAGAAAACGCGCGTGATGGAATTGCTCGCGTGTTAGATCGGACGGTGGCCATGCAAGATGCACACATCGGAAGCGGGTCGCTCGAGCACTTGGCGGGGGCGATCGAGAAGTTGGGTGCTCGTGACGCATTCCTGGTGACCGGGCGAAAGTCGTTCGAGGATTGTGGCGCGGAGGCGGCGCTGGCGCGTTTGCTCAAGCCGTGTCGGGTTCGGCGATTCAGCGACTTCCGGACGAATCCCGACTGGGCTGACGTCGAGCGGGGAATTCGACGGATACAGTCGGACCCGTGTGACGTTGTGATTGCCGTCGGGGGAGGAAGCGTTCTGGACATGGGCAAGCTGATCAACGGACTGCGTGATCTTCCCGGTGACCCGTTGGACTATGTCCGCGGCGTGACACGAATCTCAGAACCGCGCGGACCGCTGATCGCCATCCCCACGACAGCAGGTTCCGGCAGCGAGACAACGCACTTCGCGGTCGTCTATGTGATCGGCGAGAAGCACTCGCTCGCGCACGCGTCACTTCAACCAAGCCTCGCCATCGTCGACCCACTGCTCACCCACAGCCTGCCCGCGCGGATTACGGCGCTCGGTGGGATCGACGCGTTGGCTCAAGCGGTCGAATCGTATTGGAGCGTGCGCGCTACCGACGAGTCGAAGTCCCTCGCGCGCGAGGCGATGCGCGCCATCGTGAAGCACCTGAAGCCGGCGGTTCACGCGCCGACCCCGCGCGACCGCGACGCGATGTCCTGGGCGGCGTGTCTGGCGGGCAAAGCCATCGACATCACCACGACCACGGCATGTCACGCGCTGTCCTACGTGATGACCGCCCGATGGGGCGTTCCGCACGGCCAAGCAGTGGCGGTCACGCTTCCGGAAATGTTCGTGTTCAACAGTCGCACGACCGACGAGGACGTTTTGGACGCGCGGGGCGCCCAGTATGTCGCGCGCACGATCGCGCAGCTCAATTCAATCCTCGGTTGCCGCGACGCGACGGAGTCGAGCCGGTTCATTCGGGCGCTGGTGGGATCCGTTGGATTGGAAACGCGACTGGACGCGCTCGTTGTTGAAGACGATGACGCAATCGAACGCATCGCCAAGGGTGTCAACACGCAACGACTGGCCAACAACCCGCGTCGACTCACGACCGGGGCGATCCAAGAACTACTCAAGTCGATCGACGCGAGTACTATACCCAAAGACCCAGCATCCAGAGGACCCGAACCATGGAAGACACGGCTTTGCGAAGCCTAGCCGTCGCCCGCGAATCAGCGGTCCCGATGACGCCGGAGTTGGAACGCCTGCTGCAGCCCGATCTGTGTCGCAAGGAACCCATCTTCACGAGTCCGCTGCGCCCGTCCGCGCCGGGCGAAAAAGTGTACGCGCTGAGTGAGTCCGACGTGGCGTCCATCCGCGCGCTGCGTGGGGCGACGGTCGATTTGCACCCGGGAATGGGTGGCGTGTCTCCGGAGAAGCTGATCGATATGATCGACTCCGGAATCGAACTGACGTCGCTGGATTTCATGCTCACCCGTGGCTGCAACTTCGCCTGCACGTGGTGCTTCGCCGGGTCGGACCCGCATCAGAAGGACTTCATCCCGTTCGACGTTTTGGAATGCCTCACACGCGAGGCGGCGGAGCTTGGCACGAGCCTGTTCATCCTGACCGGCGGCGAACCGCTGGTTTACCGCGACCCCGCGCTGGGAAAACAGCGGCGCGTGGGGGACCATTTCTTTCGCGTGGCGGCGATGATCCGTGACACCTACGCGGGCGTCGAACAGCAGCCCAAGATACTCACGTTTGACGACGTCGCGCTTATCACGCCGGAAATCGCCGCGCAGTTCGCCGAGCACAGAATCGGCTTATGCACCAAGGGCGACACGCTTATCCCGGAGTTGCAGGACTACAAGGTCAACCAGAAGGGTGCGTTCGAGAAGATGCGGCGCGGATACCGCAACCTGATGGACGCTGGGTACGGACGCGACCCCGAGTTGCGTCTGGTCGTGAATTCGGTTCTGGACCACACGACGCTGGACGGAATGCTCGATCTGCATGTCTGGGTCATGGTGTGCGGATTCGATCACTCGATCGTCCCGGTCCATTACTGCGGGAACGCCGCCGATGTCGATCAAGAGGCGGGCATTCACTCGCCGCACGTCAAAGCGCTGTACGATCTGATCGCCCGGGTGGACCGAGTGCGCTTCGGCGTCGACTGGAAACCGTGGTCCGCGTTCACCTACAACAAGACCTGCAACCGGAATCGGTCGGGGCTGCACGTGCGCGC
>JAJDDS010000036.1 GCA_029260195.1 Phycisphaerae bacterium | reverse complement strand
AGGGGTTGCGGATCGAGGTGCGAACGCCCAGGAACACGTTCACGCCGATGCAGATCGAGCGTTTGGGACGATCGCCGTCAATCCAACGCAAGGTCGATCACGACTTGATATCGTTTTGGATACGGACCATCAAGGATAGCGACGCGGCGCAGCTTGACGAGCTATTGACGAGCGGGCGAAGCGCCGACGCTGCCGCACGCAGCGGCGCTCAACCAACGACTGCGCGGGGACGCGACTCAGTCGTCGAGGAGGATTTCGCGGCGTGAAGGGCGTGATTCCCAACCGGTTCCTGTTCGACTTCGAGTTCCCGCTCGCGCACCGCAAGAAGGCGCCGCTCATCGACGGTTCGTTGACGGGCTGGACCGACGCAGAACTCCTGCCGCCGCTTTGCGAGCTCGACGACGAAACTCCATTCGCCCCGGTGTGGGCATGCTGGAATGACTCGGGGCTGTTCATCGCCTGCGCTGTGACCAACAAGAAGCTACCGCTGCGATGTGACCCCAAAGTGTTCTGGAAGGGCGACAATCTGCGCGTCTGCTGCGACATGCGCGACGCCCGCCAGAACCGCCGCGCGACCCGGTTCTGCCAGCAGTTCTACATTCTCCCCACCGGCGGTGGACCGGAGGGAGTAGACGCCGTCGCCGGTTGCGCCAAGATCCACCGCGCCCGCGACGATGCCGCCCTGTTCAGTTCCGAATGCGGAACACCGGATCGCATCAAGGTCGCGTCCACTGTCTCGCCCGACGGCTACGCGCTCGAAGCCCACATCCCCGCTGCCTGCCTCTCCGGCTTCGATCCCGCAGAGCATGGCCGCATCGGCTTCTACTACATGCTCGAGGACCGCGATCGCGGACAGCAGTTCCTCACGGTGGGCGACGATCTTAACTGGCACGTCGACCCCTCCACCTGGTCCACCGCAATCCTCGCCCGATAAGCGAGACCCGTTCCCCAGCGGGACAACGCCCATTCCGTGAATGACGACGCGCGTTCGCCGGGACGCCACACTCGGTGACTTCGCCACTCAGCCGAGACAGCACAACTATCGGACCGATCCACCGGGCGTGGTCAAGTGATCGCCCCGACGGACCGACCTACAGGAAGTGTAGGAAAGGTATCCGTCCGTACCGGGGGGTCCACATGGGTTCGACCGCAAAAGTCGGCGCGTGCGCAATCGTTCTCCACGAGGCCTGCGCCCGCAATCTCCCCGTGGAGTTGCACCAGGACACCGACGACGACGGCGTGCTCGTGGCTCGAACGCGCGTGCTCGATCTCGACGACGAATGCCTCTACGTGGACAGTGTGCAGAGCGTCGGTTCGTCCGTGTCGTTCGACCGGAAGGCGGGGATTGTCGCCTACCTCCAATTGAACGGCACACGCTATTCGTTCCAATCGCGCGTGGTGAGCACCGGTTGCTGGGTCAAGCTGAACGACGAGAAACGTGTGCGCGGAGCCTCCCTGGCCAAACCTGCGCGGGTTGAGGAGGGGCAGCGACGCGAGGATTATCGCGTGTCGCTGGCCACGATTGATCTGCCGCACATCAGCCTTCACGAGGCGCCCGATAACGATCCGGGCGCCTGCCCGCTCGACGCGGCGCGGTTCCAGGCGAACGTGGTCGACCTCTCACGTGGGGGGATGTCGATCCTGGTCAGGGCTGCGGATCGACGGGGGTTCCGCCGCGGAGCGCTCTACTTCGTCAACACCGAGTTCCCCGACGGATCCGGAGAGTTGACACTTCTCGCCGAAGTGCGACACGTCCGGAGGCTGCTGGATGGAGAAACCACGCGGCTTGGGTTGAAGTTCGTGCGTTGGAACGGGCGATTCACGCAGCCGATTCTGCAGCGCGTGGGTCAGTATTGCGCCGACGTGGAGCGACAAAGCCTCAAACGGCGCCGCTAGCCCGGTTGGCCGACGGGTATGACGAGAAACCTCACGATGAGATCAGCCACCGACATTAACGAAGGTATCGCCTTGCTTCAAGAGGCGTGCGCGCGTAATACGCCGGTGGAACTGCATCATTATTCAACGACCGACGAACTCATCGTCTTGCGATCGCGTGTCCTGGGCATGGACGCCGAACACCTCTATCTCGACCGTGCGCAGCGTATCGGCGGTACACTCACGCTTCGAGCGGGCAAGACGGTCACGGCGTATCTTCTGCTCCATGGCAAACGATACTCGTTCGGCACCAAGGTCGTTCACGCGGATTGCCCGGTCGCGCTTAACGCCCAGACACAAGTGCGCGGGATGGCGGTCAGGAAGCCACGCCGAGTGGAGGAAGGGCAACGCCGCGAAGACTTCCGTATCTCCCTGGCCTGCATTGACCCAATAGAAGCCGCCCTGCATGAAGTCACGTCCGAGGACATGAACTCCTGCTCGTTGGACGCAGGCCGATTTGTCGGTCGACTCGTGGACATCTCGCGCGGCGGCTGCTCTGTGCGCGTCGAAGCGGAAGAGCGGCGATCGTTCATGCCCGGTGAACGTTTCTTCATTATGTTTGAAGCATCGACCCACGGCGGTCTTGTGCTGCCGGTCGAAATGTGCCATGCCCGGGAGATTCTCGAAGGCGAGGCGAATCGGATCGGGCTGAAGGTGCTCGCCTGGAATCGAGTGATTACGAAGCCCCACATTCAGCGTCTCGCGCGGTTCTGTGCGGATGTCGAGCGTCGTGCCCGCAGCCGGACCAAATGAACCGAGTGCCGCACGGTCAACGGCGTTGGCTCTGTTGTCGGTGGATGAGCGCGTAGAATCGCGCATCCTCGGGTAGTTTGCGATCCAACAAATCCCGCGCGAGGGTCTTGAAGTCGCGCCGCATGCCGTAGTACCACCTCCCGGTGAATGATCCGCGGATACTGCCGCGAGCACGCTGGTGACAGTACTCGGCGGCGTCCGCGCGAAGCCGGTCAGCCGTGACCGGCCCCAAGTAGATAACTTGCAGTTGGCCGCTGGGGTCGATCAACAAGTTAGTGGGCAACGAGATGTCGCCGGGCTTGTCGAGAACGTGTTTGAGAATCGCTTCAATGGCCGCGCGCGTGGGATCGTCCGCAACGGTCACGGAAAGTCCCGGCTCCGCGAGTCGAGGCTCGATCTTGCTGCCAAAGAGCCTCAGCGCCTTCTCGTGGTCCTCGGGCTTGTCGATGCTGAGTGCGATGACCTCCAAGCCAGCGCTGCGCAGCTCGCCGTGATGGGTGGCGAAGTCGATGAGTTCCGTGACACACGGCGCGCACCACTGAGCCCACAGGCTGATTACTTTGGCGCGGGCCGGGGCCGGTGGGTTGGCGCCACGAGCCGCCGCCGCCACGTTCGTGATGGTCGGTGGAAGCGGGAGCGGGGCGCGGAGAACCACACGAGCGACCGCGGTGGCGTCGGGGATCTCCGTCGGCGCGGGCGCTAGCGTCACCGCGCGCGCCGGCTGCGCGGTCCGTGCCCCACCCTGCTTGATGTGATACCCTCTGTCAACGGAAACGGCGCCGAGCGTCTGCGATTTCGACGCCGGCCAATGGACGACGAGCCGGTCGACGCGATCGGCCTGCCCGAGGCCGAAGTGCAGCCACTTGCTCGATTGCGACAGGTAGCCGTCGCCGGCCGTGACGGTGCGGCGATGCCGCTTCCCGCCCGCGTGGAGTTCGACCGTCGCGCCAACGGCGTCCCTGTTACACGTCGTGCCCTCGAGCTTGAACGCGACGTGGTGCTGCCCGGCTGCTCCGTTGTTGCGCATGAACCGAAGTTGCGGACCGCTCCGATTCTTAAACCACAGATCGAGGTCGCCGGCGTGATCCCAGGCGACCGTCGCCACCGCCGTGCCGTCATCATGAAAGTCAATGCCCAGCGCAGCCGAGGCGTCCGCGAACGTACCGTCATGCAGATTGACGAACCCGCAATGTCGCTCACGGCCGGACCATGACGCGCCACTGTTCATAAGCTGGGTCATTGCGGCCCAGCCGTTGACGTATTCCTCTTCCGAGTCATCGCCGACGGGAGACTGCGACGCGACGCGCCGCCAGAAGAAGCTTCACAAATCGTCCGGGAGTTCGTTGGTGAGAAACCCGTTGGGGACGATGAGGTCGTCGTACCCGTCATTGTCGAAGTCGACGAATTTGGTTCCCCAAGACCATCGCCCCATGCGAACCCCGGCGCGGGCCCCGACGTCACGAAACGTACCGTCCCCGGCGCTCGCAAACAGCGAATTGCCCAGACTGTGGTGTTGGATTTGGCGACGGAGGTCTTCTGACTGCTCGCGCTTGAACCTCGGCTGATACGCAATGCGCTGCCCGGCTGAGGAGAACATATTGCTGACGCAAAGATCGAGATCCCCGTCCAGGTCGTAGTCAGACCACGCGACCCCCATGCCGGCGGCTTGGTCCTCCGTTCCGCTAACCGCAGCCACATCCGTGAACCGCCCGCTGTCATTGCGGTAGAGGTTGTTGCGGCCGAAGTCGTTGGCGACATAAATGTCGGGATCGCCGTCGTCGTCGTAATCCGCCCACGCCGCCGCGAGACTGAAACGGGAGTTGTTCACGTTCAAGCCAACATCGAAGGTCACGTCGGTAAAACCAGCCGGTCCATCGTTGCGCAGGAGGTGGTTCGGTGGCCCGTTGTTGGCGTCGTGGAAGGGCATGGGAACGCTCTGCCCGTAGCGGGTTTTAACGTAGCGGCATGCGTAGATGTCGAGGTCGCCATCGAGATCGTAGTCGGCTGCCGCCAGCGAGTAGAACGACGCATCGGTGGCTGCGCGCAATGCCCGGACGGGCGTGAAGACGCCGGTTGAGTCGTTCTGGCAGTGGACAATCGCCGGCCCCAAGGCGATGAGAAGATCCTGATCGCCGTCGTTGTCAATATCGACGAGCAAGACGCCCTTCGTGTCGTCCAACCACGCGACACCGGATGCTTGTGCGGTCTCGCGGACGGTCCCATCAGGGTTTTGGATGAACAATTTGTTGGGAACCCCAGTGCCCATACCAACGTAGAGGTCGTCAAGCCCATCGCCGTTGACGTCGCCGACGGCGATGCCCTGGTGTCCGAGATAGTTGAGCTGTCCGACGGCGTCGGTCTTGCCATACCAATGTTCGCCGCCGCGAAGCAGTTGCGTCCGCCACAGTTCCTCGTCGGTGATGACCGAGCCGGTGCATTCGGTGAAGCGGAACTCGGCGGCGGCGATGTCGTGATAAGCGCTGAGGCGGATGTCGTGAATGAGTGGATGATCGGGGTCGACGCCCTTCTTCCAGGTGATCATCCACTCGGCGTTCTGCTGAATGGGGCTGTCCGCGGTTTGCCCAAACGCCTGGTAGAGGGTGGTGGTTGTAAACGTTTCCTGATCGACGATGGCGACCGCGACGATCTTGAAGGCGATACGGAGTCCCGTCGCGGGTTTGAACGGATCCATGAGCGCATCGAGCGAACGGTCCGGAGTGGTCAACTCCGGCACGAGTTTGTTGATCGACCGGCGGACGCGGAAGCGGTCGCAGTGAAGTACGGTCTCCGCGGACGGCATCAGCCGGGCGATCCGGGCGTCGGGAGTGAAGTACTTCGATACGGGGCTGGTCGCCTCGTCGCCAGAGGGCTTCACCGATAGGGATGTTGCCAAGCGTTTGAGTTGATGTTTCGCGTGCGAATGCAGGATTTCGGTCTGCCAGTCATCGGCCCCGGGGTCGCTCTTGCTGGCAAGTACGTCGACGCGTTCGCGGCGACTTGACGGTTGTTCTTGTGCGACCGCGGCGAGTGCGAGCGTGAGAGTCAGGGCAGTCGCCGTGATCACCCGCGCACCGGCATAAGCGTTTCTATCGCATCGTGTCCACATCATGTCGGGGTACCTGGAGGTCCGCGTGTCGTCAAGGCGCCATAGTCAAGGCCCGGATCCCCGATGGTCGGGAAACCGGGCCTGGGTGTGAATCAGATTCGCGACGAATGAACATCGCCTGTGGCTACGGCCTGGCGCTGTTCATCGACGCACCCGACCACGATTGCGTCGCGGGCGAGATCCCGTTGATAAGACGCTTGAACGAAAGAACATCAAGCGGATTCACGCCGCCGCTGCGATTTGTGTCGATGAAGTCAATGTTCGCACCATCCGGCGGTGTCAGAACACCGTTGACGTACTGCTTGAACCGGAGCAAGTCCAGCGGGTTCACTGAACCGTTTTGATCGACGTTGGCTGGTAGGAAACCGATATCCACGCGGTCCGTCTCGTCAACGCCCGGACCCTGGTTTCCGAGATTCTGGATCGGAATCCCCACCATATCCTGGACCGAAGCCACCACCGTCGTCCATTGCTGAACGGTGATCGGCCGCGTGAGTGTCAGGCGGGCTGTCTGCGCGTCTATCAACTCAAATCCGCTGATACCCGGAGGCGTTGCGCCGCCGGTCTCGCTGACCACGAATGCAGCCGCGGTCAACTGGCCGCCGCCGATATCCGTTACCGGTTCGCTGAAGGCGATGATCAATCCGTCAATTCCGAGATTGATATCGACGCCGTTGTCACTCTCGCTTCGCGGATCGATGTACCCGCCGAACGCAGCCTCGGCGAACGAGGCGCCGGTGATTCCATGGAGAATCTCCGGGGCGATGATGTCCACGCACTGCAGCTCAGTGACGACGAAATTGTCGATGCCAGACTCGGTCACCGAGTCACTGGGATTGATGTCGGCCACAGAGAAACGCACCCGGACGTTGGCGGACGGTTCGACGTACGCGCCAACCCGAAACGTATGCGGTTGCCATTCCCCACCGGTGCCGAACACCATGTCCACGTCGACCCAAGTGGACCCGTTCGAGGTCACCTGCGTG
>JAJDDS010000350.1 GCA_029260195.1 Phycisphaerae bacterium | reverse complement strand
TCGTCCGTCGCGCAGAACAACACGCGCCCAGCCCCGTACCGCCCCACCACGGCCAACGGCATCCGCGCGCGATCATCACCATCCGCGTCTGCACCAACGCTGTCCCCGCCACCCTCGTCGGGTGCAACTGGCAGCTCGCCGCCAGTGCCGGCCGACCGCCAATCCGGCCGCACCGCCAACACCTCCGCCCCCGGACTCACCCCCAACGTCCGGGCGATCCAGTACAATCCGCCTAGATGCGCCTCGGGCTGATCCGCCCCGAGAAAACGAAACACGCGACTCCGACGCCCCTCCGCGGTCAGCGCCACGCGATACGGTTCCTCCAGCGCCGCCGCGTAGGTTCCCGCAAACTCCGGATCGATTCGCACCGGCAGCAGTTTCTCCAACGGCGTATGTCGCAGGCATTGCGGGATATGTCGCGGACCCGCAATGATCCCGAACCCACCCCCGCGATCCGCCACGTACTCGACCAGCATGTCCAGCTGCGCCGGACTCAGCCAATCCCTCCGCACGTCCACGTCCCCGAACAGCACCACATCATACGCACCCAGCTCCTGCATCGTCTCTGGGAATCGCCGAATCGGATCACTCCCTTCCTGCGCGAAACCGGGATCAGCGCTCAACAGAAGGCAACTCGACCGGATCGTCGGCTCACGCAGCAGCATGTTCTTCAGATACCGATACTCGTAGCGCGGATAGCCATCCACATACAGAGCTCGCAGGGGCGCGTCCAAGACGTCGACCTGGACCCGCGCCACGTTGTTATCCGTCGTCACCTCGCCATCCAGCGCCGCAACTTCGACTCGATAATCAACGACCCCCGCGCGCTGCGGCTGAAACCGCAGCTCGATCTCCCGCAACGCGCCGTCGGCCGGGAGCACGTCCGTCGCCTCCGCGACCACCGAGTGACCCTCGTCGTCGATCAGCCGGACCGTCACCTCCGTTGCGGACTCCAGACCCGCGCCCTCGACCGGCACGCGCAGGGACACCGTGTCTTTCAGAAACACGTTCTCCGCCGATGCCACCGACCCAATCGACAGATCCCGACGCGGTGACTCGGAACCCACCAGTATCGGGTACACCGGTACCTGCCGCGCCTTCGCCGCCGCAATCGCCTCCGCCAGGCTGGCCACATCGGTCGAGCGGCCGTCCGACGCCAGCACGATCGCAGCCAACCGCCCGCCCTCGCGCTGTTTCAGTACCTCGAGGATCGAACGCGGCACGTTGGTCATCGTCCCGTCACACACCAGGGCATCCAACACGCCCGCCGCGACCCCGACCTGTTCCGCCTGCGCGATGGCAGCCTCCCTCGCGATCGACCGCCCGAACGTGTAGATCTCGAGCTGATTGTTAGACAGCAGCGATCGAATCCCCTCACCCTCGTTCTTCAGCAACGCATCCCGGACCGTGTCGATCCGGCTGGCCTCACCCACGCCACCGTCCTCGACCAGCATGCTCCGAGTCCGATCGATCAGTAGCGCCACCTGTGACGGCTCCCGACGGTTCCGCTGCAGACGAAGCACCGGTCCGCACAGCATGATCGTCAAGACCGCGATTAACGCCGCCCGTACGCCCGCCAACCCCACGCGACGCCCAAGCCCACCGCGCTCTCGACGATAGATGAGCCCCACACCGACGATGGCCAACGCCGCCAGCGGAACCAGTAACCACAAAGGCACATTCATCTGCCAGTACAGCGCCAACGGAGCGTCTTTGCCCAATCGGATGTGCTGCAAATCCAGCAGCCACTCAGCCAATCCCGCCAAACGCGACCCGGCGCCGATCATCGACGCACTCCGAACCGCGTCGCCAGCCATGCTTCAACCACAATCAGCACCAACACGATGTACAGCAACGACCCGCCGATTTCGTTCGTCGTGGCGCGCGCCGTCGACGCGTCCAACGACGACAGGCTCTCCACGAACGTCAGATCACACTTCAGCATCTCACGAAGGGTGTGCTCGTCCGCACCGCGAAGATCGGACTCCGCCGCGTCGATGTTCACCGCGTACTCGGCTTCGCGCGTCCCAACAGACACGCTGTACCGCCCCGGCCGCTGCAACGGGCCATACTCCAGCGCAAACTCACCCGACGACAACGACAACCGCCCGTCATTCACGCGGCCGCTCGGATCGACCACACGCAGCGTCATCGATGACTCGGTCGCGTTCAAACGCTCCGCGATCGATTCGCCGACGGTCAGCGTCCGCTCGTCACCTTTCAGCCGCGCCAAGTAGGCGGACACGTTGGCCATCAGTGAAACGAAATCCCCCTTCGCGGGGAGATTCGTCCAGCTCATGTCCGCCGATGTCGTCAGGACGATCACCCGGCCCGCCCCCAGCAGCCCGGCCAGCATGGCTGGATCACGGTTCGTGTAACGCATCAACACCTCGCACCGGCTCGGATGGGGAACGACTTTCAGATAACGACGCACTCGCGTCAGAAATAGACCGCTGTCCGCGTGCTCGGAAAAATCAGACAACACCGGATGCGCAAACCGCTCCGGCGTGAACCCGCTCCCTCCGTTCCCACCGCGCACCGCCCCAGCCTCGGACTCCGTCTCGAGCCTACAGGGCAACACTCCCGCGCCGTCCGCGTACCCATACCGGTTGTAGTGGTCCGCGTGAACCGTCGACCCGCCGGTTACCAACAATCCCCCGCCCCCGCGAACGAATTCCGTCAGTCGCTCCCAGTCGTCTTCTTCAAGGCGACCCACGTTGCAGAGCGCGACCATGCCGTACTCATCCAGCCGCTCGGCCGACAGACTCCGCGCGGAGACCGTCCGCACCCGAATCCCCGTCCCCGCGTCACCGAACGAAGGGATCCCCGCTCCCGGATCGAGCGCCGTCGCAAGATAGTCCGCGGCGCCCGCCGGGCCCGTCCCACCACGCCCAGCGACCAACAACGCGCCGATCCCTTCCGGAACCTCGACTGATGCCCAACGATCGTTGTCTCCGGGCAAAACGTCGTCCACCGCGCCCTCAGCCGTCACCTTGATCCCCCGCGCACCCCCCCGCTCCACCCCGACCGAAAACCGCATCGAACGTCGCTCGTACGGACCCAAACGCGGAACGGACAAACGCCGTGCGATGCGATCTCCCACGCTTACCTGCAGTCGCACATCCCTGACGGCTCGGATCGAGTGGTTTACTACGACAGCCTCGACGCGCAGCGGTATCGTCCCGCCCCGCCCCTCCTCCCCCATCAAGGATCCCGTCTGCCCGCGCTCGACGCGCACCGCCTCGACCGCG
>JAJDDS010000349.1 GCA_029260195.1 Phycisphaerae bacterium | reverse complement strand
CGCAGTGATCGAGCAGCTTGAACAGATGCTTATGCGGTGAGGCATGCAAGCCATGGTACAAGGTCGAGGTCAGAAACAAAGAGATCAGGCAAGCTCCGTAAAGGCTGCTGGCGACGATCCGCCACGGATCGGAGGCGTCGATCGATATATTGAGCATCCACCAAAGGCCGGCAATGCTCAGAATCAGGCCCACGCCGTGGCTGACCGCGTGAACAACCTCCTCGGCCGAACTGTATTGGGACGGTGTGTTTTGAATGGTTATCTGCCCGGCAGCCGTTTTGTTGCCCGCTGCAAGTTAGGCCAACGGGATGAGCATCTATAACGTACCTTACTTTTATCCGGCGAGACAGAACACTGGACTGGGTTTACCTGGTCTGCATTTGACCACAAAGCGGACATAGCGATAGTGACCGGGGAGTCGCTGGATGACGGACTACGAGCTGTTAACCATTTTCATAGAATTTGTTAACACCACGTGGATAATATTCGCCACATACGTCTCTATTGTATTTGCGTTCATAGTCGCCAGTCACCTCGTCGCTAGTCAACTGACCTCTAGAGTAGTCTCGCTTGTAATTACTCTCTATACGCTGGTTGCGGTTTGGTCGGTGTGGGGAATCAGTATGAATGCCGTTTCTATTTCTGCAACGGCTGGTGAGATGAAACGCCGGTTGCTTGAGGATAATTCGTCTTTAGGCTGGCTACGCCTGATAGAAATGCCTGATGTCATGCGGTCAATAATACCCTCCCTGATAACACTCCTGGCTTTGGTGGTGTACGTCGAATCAATAGTCTTCTTCTTTTCCCAACGGCGGGCGGATCGGCCCGCTGAAATGAGTGAGTGACTGCTGGGCCGAAAGCGGCCACTCGGCTGCTAAACTGTTGAGGGGACCGCACCCGATACCAGCCACCCAGGTGGTAGTATTTCTGGTATTACTGAGAGGCCGCAACCCAAAGCAGACGTTGATCGCAATTAGGTTATTCGAAACTTCGTCCCAAGAACGTCAAGGAAAAAAATATAAATGACCATCGCAGAACTCGGTGCACTCGGTGAATTTGTCGCATCCTTCGGTGTACTGATCACACTGATCTATCTTGCCATCCAAATGCGTCAAAATACCAAAGCGGTTCGACTCAGTACTGCTCATGCGGTTACTGAGGAGCTTCAGGATATGTTCAGCCTCCTTACATCAGACGAAGGGCTCTGCGATGTGTTCATCGAGGCCGCTCAGAATGAAGAATTGAGTGGCGTCACACGAGTTCGCTTCAACACATTCATGAGCAACGTTGTCCGGGTGTATGAAAACGCGTACTTACAAAACCGTGACCAAGCCGTCAATACAGATCATTGGGCGGGCATAGTGCGCATGATGATTGACGTTACCGCGATGCCCGCTTTTGCTAGCTATTGGGAGGACCGAAGGTACTGGTTTTCGGAAGAATTTCAGCTGCACATGAATACCGAAATCATCGCCGCCCCGCCTAAGGCCGGTGTGAGCATACCTGGTTCCTATTGAAAATAGATGGAGTGATCAGCGAAGTCCTGTCAGCTGCAATAACTATCGCTGAAAGCAGAACGGAATACCTATATCTGGCCGACTCAATGCGGTCATGAGCTTCAATATTATTCTGCCGGCTCAGGCGAGTTTCGCACGAAGACGATTCGGCCATCCACAATTGTCATCATCGCCTGGATCGACAAAAGATCATCTGGCGAGACTGAGAGCGGGTCTTTCGAAAGCACAACCATGTCTGCGAGTTTCCCAGGCTCGATACTTCCTTTAATGTCCTCCTCGAAACCAGATCGCGCAGCCCATATCGTGTGCATCCGAATCGCATCCATGACGGAGATTGCCTCGTCGGGATCGACCTCGCTCCCAAACTTGCTTGTGCGCAGAACAGCGCGCGTGAAAGAAAACATCGGATTGATGGAGAACGGTTGCGTGCCGACCGAGTCGGCGTTGCCCGGCGGACGGAAACCGCGTTCGATGAGCGTGCGTAGTATGTAAAGACGCGGGCGGCCCTCTTGGTTCAGGAGCTCATCAGTGGTGCGCCAGATGAACGACGCTTGAGGTACGGGGATCACGCCCAATTGCTCCATGCGATCGAGAATATTGTCGTCGACGTGGAAGTTCGCGAAGTGCTCGATTCGATGGCGGTGGTCGGGGCGAGGATACTTTTCGAGGGCCGCTTCAAACGCGTCGAGCGCGAGATTCTGCGCGCGCGGGCCGTTGCAGTGAATCCAAATCTGCCATCCGGCGGCGTGGGCTTTGAGGACCTCCGCTCGAAGCTGCTCGCCGGTTCGCGACAAGTTGCCGTAATTGTCGGTCGTCCCGTAGTGAGGCTCGTAGGTCGCCGCCGTTGTCCCCCACACACCGTCGAAAAGAACTTTGATAGCTCCAATCTTAAGCCATTCGTCTCCGAATCCCGTTTGGAGACCCGTGCTGATAAGCGCGTCCAAATCGAAGTCAGCTAGCATGAATGAGATGGACAAACGCACCGGCGGAAGCTCGTCGCGGCGCCGCAGCTCCTGGAGGGCGCGTACGCCCTCGAGCGTGTCCATCGTGTAGACCGATGTAACGCCGTTTTCGAGCCACAGTTCGCGCAGGGTTAGCGGGATAGCGCGCAGCTTGTCCTCGTAGGACGGCTGTGGAAGATCGAGCAGCTGCCGCGCGTCACGAAAGATGCCGGTCGGTTCACCACCCGATCCACGTTCAATGTGGCCGCCGGCAGGATCTGACGTGTTGCGATCGATCCCGGACATCTCCATCGCTTTGCTGTTCGCGATGACGTCGTGCGCGCTCCAGCGGATGACGACGGGGTGATCGGGAATCGCCATGTCGAGCTGCTCGCGCGTCGGCATGGGTTGGTAGTACGTGCCTTGTCCTTCTATCCAGGTTCCCGGCGGAAGCTCACTCGCACGCCTTCGAACCTTCTCGAGCACTTCCTCGGCCGTCTCCAGCGGCGGCACCGCGACCGGAAGACGGAAAAATTGGCCAACAGCGCTTCCCTCGACGTGATTGTGCGCATCGATAAATCCCGGAAGGAGTGTTCTGCCGTTGAGCTCAACGATCCGGGTATCCGACCCGATATACGCTTCGATAGCCTCGATCGAACCCACCGCAGCAATGCGGTTTCCGACAACGGCGACCGCCTCGGCGACGGTGCCGCTGTCATCGACGGTGACGACTTTCCCACCGCGCAAAACGAGGTCGGCTTCCTGCGCAATCGCTGGCATCGCGGACAAGAAAATTGAGAGAACCCCGACGAGCCACATTGCGTTCGACCTATAACGATTTCCTTGAGGGCCCGGAGCATCGTGCCCATTTGTTTGGACCGTCATAATGACAAGCTCCGTTAAATCGCGTCGCGGCACGTCAAAGTTGAAGACGAACATGGAAGTCTCCTTGTTGTTCTTAAAACGACCGGAGCATGCCGACGCAACCCGCCCATCGCTCCCCAACCGTCCCCTGGTGACTCTGCGGACCGCTTGTGGCCTGGTGAGTAGCCCCGGGGAGTTTCACCCCGAGGCGCTCGCAGAACCGTACGTGAACGTCTCCGCTCATACGGCTCCCATCATTCAGCCGGGAAAAGGGACACCAAGGCGCCAATGCACGAACAACCCGGGTTG
>JAJDDS010000348.1 GCA_029260195.1 Phycisphaerae bacterium | reverse complement strand
GATGAAGTCGTCCGCCGTGCGGTCACCATTCTCGAACGCCGAGAAAATAATGTAGCCGGTTGCGCCTGTCGGCCAAGCCGGAGTGCCGAAGACCGTCAACAGGTCCGCGTCCCCACCCTCGGGATTGCCCGCGTCGCCCGTTTGGGCGACCGGCGTGCTCAGGCCCGCGGGTCGAAGCGCGATGTTGTCGCCAAAGCCCGGACCGGAATCACCCCCCGCGGCGGTGGCGGATTGGACGCCGGACAACAGCAGTGGAACTGCGAGAAGTCCAACAACTATAGAACAGAATAACCTCTGCCTCATCAGTTACCTCCTTAAGCCCTCTTGAAGGTCTTCGATTGCTATTCCTCGAAGCCCTAACGCGATTTCAAGGTACCAAAACCATGTTTCATTCTGGCACGATAGCGATCACGTCGATCGCCAAACGTGCACAAGCCAGCATATTGTCTCGGTGCGCGGCCGGCGCGACACCGTCGAATCGAGAATATGGTCGGAGTTGACGCTTGCTTCCCCGCTTCCGCATCTCAGCGACACTAGGCGTGAATCAAGACACGTCGCCGGTTCGACGTACGACCTCAATCCACCCGGTTCGCTATCGCCACCATGGACGCGACGATTGCGACCCGCAGATACTCCTTTCCTTTCTAACGCAATCCAAATCAGTCGACGCGCGATCGCCACGCACTGAATCGGCCTCAGGCCACACACGAGCTCGGCAAGGCCACCGCGCGTCCGCGGATTCGCGGACCAACTCGGTACGGACTCGCCGGTGATTCTCCACACGGCCAAGTCCGCCGGGAAAAACGCCCGCCACACGCGCCAACGCACCCTGCGCAGCGCGAAAAGACGACGTGTACATACTTCCCATGGTGTCTTTTTGTATCTGGCGAGCCCGGAAAATGCAAGGTTCAAGGGTCGAAAAAATCAGCCCATAACCCCTCCTGCGGCTTATGGGTCCTCAATTGAGAGATTCACCCGAACACGATCTCCGATTTCACCTGGAGCGCCCCCACAAACCACATTGCCACTGCAGTCCGCATCATCCGCGCCCTTGCCGGGGGTGGTCCCCACTTGTCCGACGGCGCTATCAGATCGCGCGCCGCGGGCCAAGGCTCGCGCGTCACGATGTGCGACCAGCTTCATAGCACTCGCCGACGACGACCGCGTCCCGACCCGCCCCCGTTGCACGGGGGAGGCATCGTCAAGACGAGGTCGACGGCCGGCCGTCCACTACCGTAAAGGCCTCAGTCGCAAGGAGTTATCGTGCCCGTCAAACCGGGACGCACCCCGCAATCGCGCTCGCCCGAATGACCAGGATCCAACCTCCCCGGATCAGTCCGGAGACCGCGCGCGCAGCCATCGGGCGCATGATCCGCGGGGAACGGCTAGGATTCGCGTGTGGCGGAGAGCACCCATGCGGAGCCGATCGACGTCGCCATCGTCGGAGGCGGAGCAGCCGGACTGGCGACGGCGATTTTCGCGGCGCGGAGCGCGCCCGGGCTGTCCATCGTCATTCTCGACGGCGCGCGGAAGCTCGGCGCGAAAATCCTGGTCTCTGGCGGCGGGCGATGCAACGTGACCAATCGTTCCGTCACCGCGAGGGACTTCCACGGCGGAAGCCCCCACGTCATCAAGCGCGTCTTGGCGGCCTTCCCCGTCGATCGAACCGTTTCATTTTTCGGTGAGATTGGCGTCGAACTGCACGAAGAGGAGCACGGCAAGCTGTTTCCCGACACGAATCAGGCGCGGACCGTCCTGGATTCGCTGATGAACGAGGCATCGCGGCGCGGCGTCCACATCCTACCCGAGCACCGCGTCACCGGAATCGCACCATCGGACGCGGGCTTCCGAATCGTGACCGATTCGGCGACGCTGCGCGCCCGCCGAGTTGTGTTGGCCACCGGTGGGCGATCGCTGCCGAAGACGGGCAGTGACGGTGGGGGATACGCGCTGGCGACGGCGCTCGGGCACACACTCGTGTCGCTGACGCCGGCGCTCGTGCCCCTTGTTCTGTCGGGCGAATTCCATGTTCCGCTGTCGGGCATCTCGCAGGACGTGGAGGTGGCTGTGCGCGTTGAGAATTCCAATCCGGTTCGCATTCGCGGCGCGATGCTGTGGACGCACTTTGGTGTCAGCGGTCCATCCGTGCTCGATGCGTCTCGGCACTGGCATCGGGCTCGGCTCGACGGGCGGGCGGTTGAGGTCACGGCCAGCTTCCTGCCCGGCGAGGACTTCCCGGCCATCGAACGCGGACTGCTCGCTTCATCCGTTGGACCGGAATCCCGAGGCGTCGCGCAGTCGAAATCCACCGTGCGCAAGACGCTCTCCCACATGCTGCCGGCCCGGGTGGCTGACGCCGTGCTGGGCCAACTCGATATCGAAGGCACGATCCCCCTGTCCCACTTGCCGAGGGATCACCGCCGCAAGCTGGCCCACTCGCTGATTCGCTGGCGTCTGCCAGTCTCGGACAGTCGCGGCTACCGGTATGCCGAAGTCACCGCCGGCGGCGTTCGGTTGACGGAAGTCGATGTGTCGACGCTCGCGTCGCGCCAATGCCCGGACCTGTTCCTCGTAGGCGAAATCCTCGACGTCGACGGCCGCCTCGGCGGCTTCAATTTCCAGTGGGCGTGGTCCACCGCACACGTGGCTGCTTCCGCGATTTCGCGGACGTAAGTGCTCTGCGATGACCAGAGTCGGAGCGCGTCGACGCGCCGCGCTACATGTACATTCCGCCGTTGATGTTGATGACTTGGCCGGTGATGAAGGACGCCTCTTGGGCAGCGAGGAAGCGGACGGCGCGTCCGACCTCCTCGGGTCTTCCGAGACGGCCCATGGGGGTCATTTTGCGGACCATGTCGAGCGCCTCCTCGGGAACCGCGGCGGTCATGTCGGTCTCGATGAAACCGGGGGCGACAGCATTGACCGTGACGCCCTTCTTGGCGACCTCGCGGGCGAGCGACTTGGTGAACGCGATCATCCCACCCTTGGCCACCGCGTAGTTGGCTTGCCCGAAGTTGCCCATCTGAGCCACGATGGAGCTGATGTTGATGATCCTGCCCCACTTCCGCTCGCACATCTGCGGCAGCAGGGCGCTGATGACGTTGAACGGACCGTCGAGATTGACCAGCAACACCGAGTGCCACTGATCGCGGGTCATCTTGAGAAACGACCGGTCGCGAGTGATGCCGGCGTTGTTGACCACAATGTCGACGCGGTCGAATTCGTTCATGATCTGTTCGATCATGACGTTGGTCTGCTCCTCGTCGGAAATGTCCGCCTGGAACGCTCGGGCCTCGACGCCGTTGTTCTTCAGCTCGGCGACGACGTCTTCGGCCGCATCCTTGTTGTGTTGGTAGTTGACGGCAACACCGCAGCCCTCGCCAGCCAGCGCGAAGCAACAGGCTCGTCCGATCCCGCGCGAACCACCCGTCACGAGGGAGATTTTTCCTTGCAGATCCATGAATGTCCTCCTGCCGCCCGACGCGGACAAAACGTGATGTGTCAAGAACCGGTGCGCGTGCAGCGCAACCTGCTCCGGCAATCATAGCGTGGCGCGGTTTGGAATGCGAAGTCCAATCGGCGGCGGAGCGGGCGACTCTGCGTCTAGGCCACCGGATGCCAGCCGGCGTCGGCCCAGAGCTCGCCGCTGACCGACGAGTTGCGGATCATGAAGCAAATGGCGTCGGCGATTTCCTCGGGCTTGATGAGGCGTTTCAGTTGGGTCTGCGGGATCACGTGCTCTTCGATGAAATCGTCGCCCAGCGCCCGGACCATCGCGGTGTCGGTGAACCCCGGATGGATGATCGCGCAGCGAACGCCGTGGAAAATCGCCTCGGTGGCGAGTGTGGCTTGGGCGCCTTCGAGACCGGCTTTCGCCGTCGCGTAACTGATCTGCCCGCGGTTGCCGCTCGACGACACCGAGCCAATGAGAATGATACACCCTTGCACGCGCTCGGCTGGATCCCAACGCTTGATCCCGCGCTCGCACCGATCCTTCGCGACGCTGGCGACGGTCTCGATCGCCCAGAATATCGGCGCCGTCAGATCGACGGCCATGACGCGCTCGAACAGATCGACCGGATAGATGTCCGTCTCGCCGGTATCCTTGTCCACCTTGACTGCCAACCTATCCGCCGTGAACCCGGCGGCGGGGATGCAAATCGAAACGGGACCATACTTTCCTCGCATCGTCGAGAACACCTGACTCCGGAAGGCGCTGTCCGTCACGTCGCCCTGAAACGGCACGAGCACCTCTCGTCCAAAATGGGCGTTGGCGGCGTCGGCGAACCGGATCACCTCGTCCATCTGGTCGACGACGGCCACGGCTTCGATGCCCTCGCGGGCCAGCGCGAAGCTGGTCGCGCGCCCGATGCCCCGCGCGCAGCCGGTGACCACCGCGACTTTCTCGCTCAGGTCCAACCGCGAGTCCTTCCAAGAATCGATGAACTGCTTGTGTCCGTTGTGGTTGTTGTCTGTGCTGCTCATGATCGACACTCTCGCAAGTGGCGGGCGTCCGCCGTTTTTCCGTACTCCCTGCCCGGGCGCGTCAGCGCCCCGATGGAACCAACCGATGTAGCGCCACCCCCTGTGGGTGGCGCCGCACAGTGTGAACATCGCTCGCAGGCTGCGCCACCCACAAGGGGTGG
>JAJDDS010000347.1 GCA_029260195.1 Phycisphaerae bacterium | reverse complement strand
TCGATCCGCTTGGTGAACAGTTTCTCGACGATGGCAGCCACGCGCGTCGCGTCGACGTACTCACCGAGGAACATCAGGCGTAAAGGGAACTTGACCGAGCTCACCGGGACGTCCAATTCGGACACCACCACCTGCGCCAGTTCGATCTGCGACGGGCGGCCGGAGACGATCAACGTGTTGGTCCGCTTGTCCACGGCCAGCCCGACATTGTACATCATGGCTTCGCCGACTTGGGTCTCGGGGATGGCTTCGGTTGATCCGCCGCCCGGCGCACGTTCCGGGAGCTTCTTGCCCTCGTCGAACATGGTCTTCAGCAGATCCTGGACGGACTCGGCGTCGGCGAACTTGAGGGGGAAGATCTTCACGTCCATGTCGTGGCCGGTTGGGAAGCTGTCCAGCAGTTCGATGATGGCGCTGAGCGGATCGATGTTGGCTTCGACCGTCGCGAGGATGAGTGAGTTAGTTCCTCCGTCAGCGATGATGCGGATCGGCTTGTCCAAATCCAGCGGATCGAGCTCGGTGCGTGACCCGTCGGTCTCGCGTTTGATGATGCTGAGACGGCGGATCGTCTCCTGAACGTCAGCCTGTCCCGTATCGGTGGCGAGCATGTCGGTCAAGACGTTGGATAGATCGCCCGCGACCGCGTTGAGTAGCGGGAACATCACCAGCTTGACTTGGCTGAATTCACCGGCTGGTTCGACATCAATCTGGTCGATCAACTGTTGGATCTGATCGCGAATGGTCGGCGGACCGAAGATCATGATGCTGTTGTCGGCGTCGTTGACGTCAACGTCGATCTTCTCGCTCTCGCCGGCTTGCTGTTTCGCCTGCAGCCGCTCGATGATCGGGGTCAACTGCTCAGCCACCTCCGCGGCTTTTCGGAATTTGATAACGAACTTCATGGCTTCGAAATCTGGAAGCCCGGTCTCGACTTCGTCGATGGTCCGGGCGAGCGCCATCATGCGTTCGATCCGCGCCTCCGGGGCTGAGATGAGAATCGTCGACGACGAGACCGCGAAAATTCGGATCTGCTGCGCGGGGATGTCGGCCATGTTCGGCCAAATCTCCTCGGCGATGCTCTGCAGTTTCTCAGCCACTTGATCGGCGCCGACCTTCTCCAGCGTGACGAACTCGAAGGCTTTGTCCGGTGGCTGACGATCGAGCATTTTGGCGAACTGTTCGAGCACATCGAGGTCGCGGTCGCTGCCGAAGATCACGATTTCGCCGGACGACAACGTCTCGACGACGATGTCACCTCCACTGAGTTTGAGCTCGAGCCCGGCGTTCTCGTCGGGTGCGTCGGCGCGCTGCGCCTTGGCGTCGAACCCGCGTAGCAGCGCTTTGGCTTCGTCACTCGGCGCCCGCCGGTCCTGCGCGAATCCGCTGGTGGCGAGCACACACAGAATTAACGGTACAGCGCAATGTTTCATGTTGCATAAGTCGGCGGGGCGTGGTGCGCTGCGTTTTGGAGCCGAGAACACGGATGTCCGCTCCCTGACGGTCGCGGCTCTGTTGACTTTGCGCGCTACTGTCAATGTCGCCGACTCAATGGTCATGCGTCGTTCGTTCATCAAGTTCGACCTCTTCCTTGGCGTCATGAGTCCACCCTCGCTTCTCGACTCCGAGTACGGATCACGCGGCGGTCTTCCCTGTCCGACGCGTCACTTCTTTCCTTAATTGTCTCATACCGCGCGCCGATCCACCGGTGGCGAACACTCCCGGCGGAGCCGAACGACGATACGCTTATGTTTCGGCGCTACGAATCAGCGTCCACGCTTCGCCCCACCGCGCCTGGGCGCCTTGCGGTTCTCCTGATTCCGCTGATTCCGCGATCCCGACGACCGCCGGCCGCCGGATGGGCGACTCTTCGCTCGGGAACCGCGATTCTGCGAGCCCGTATTCTCGTCAATTACCTGATCAAGTAAACGCTTAAGTTCGTCGGGCGAAATATTTGTGGGGTCGAGGATGCGCGTCCGGCGCCCGCCGATCGGACCCATTCCCTCCATCTGGCGCACGAGTCGCTCGACGTCGGCGAACATCTCTCCCGAGCCAGCCACCACCAGCGCGCCGGCGCGCGTGTCGGGCGTGACGACGACCGTTCCGGCGTCGATGCCAAGTCGCTGCGCCTTGATGCGCTCGCCTTCGTTGATGGTCGTTTCGACGAGCGATGCCAACTCCTCGACCTGCACGCCCTCCGCGACCGCGAGGATGGTGAAGGACTCCTGCGAGGCGGCGCCCTCGGTGTCGAGCATGTCGATCAGCGTCTGCATCTGGCTGAAATCGCCGGCACTCGCCCGGATGATGAGCGTATTGGTCATGTCGTCAGCCGCGATGATCGGTGCCTGCGTCCCGCTGGACCCGCTTCGTCCGCCGCGCCCCCTTCGGTTTCCGCCGTCGACGAACATCTGTGTCAATGTCGGCTCGATCTGCGACGGGCGGGCGTGATTGAGGGTGACGATCCGCGGCGCGTTACCCGCTCCTTCGACCTCCTGGTCGAGTTCGGCGATGACGTCCTTCAGCGTTGCGACTTTCTCGGCGTCGCCGGAGACGATGAGCGTATTGTTCTGGACGTTGGCGCTGATCCGCACGTCGCCGCGTAGCGAGGCGTTGCGTCCACCGCGTCCGCCGCGCCCGCCGGGTTTGCTGAGGTAGTTTTCCAACACTTCTTTGGTGGCTTCGGCGTCGGTGAACCGCAGCGCGATCACTTCGATCTCGCCCGGCTCGCTTGATGCCGTGTCCAGATCGGCGATCACCGCGCTGATTTCGGCGAAATCTTCCTCGCCGGCCTTCACCAGGATCGTGTTGGTCCCTTGCGGATTGGATATTTGAACGGGCGGTCCTCGGCGTTTCTGCTCACGCGGACCGCCGCGTCCGAAGATCTCCTGCAGCGACCGTTGGACGGCTGCTCCGTCCGCGTAGTCCAATTCCACGACGTGAATCCGGCTGACGAGCGCGGTCGGCTGATCCATTTCCTTGACGAGGGCGACGACGTCCTCGACATCGTCGCTCAACCCGCCGATCAGCAGCGAGTTCAGTGCTTCGTTGGCGATCACCGAGACGGCTTCATCGGTCCGCGTCGCGCGCCGTCCGCCGCCGCGACTTTGCGCGTTGCGCAGCTCCTCGTTGATCACGCGCGCCATATCCGCCGCTTCGGCGTGTTCCAGCGCGAGCACCTTGCGAATCCGCGTCGTGCTGGAATCCGACTCCGGCACGTCGATCTCGTTGATGACCTGTTCGACGAGGCTGAACGCATCCGGCCCACCGATGCAGACGATGGTGTTCGACCGCTCATCCGCCACGGCGGTGAAGACGTCCATGCTCCTGCGGTTGCGGAGCTGGCCGCCGAGTTGCCGAACCATGTCCATTAACTGCACATGGACATCGACGGCACGGGCGTGCTGCAGATGGAATGTGCGTGGCGCGATGCTCAGCGACGACTGATCCATCGTGCGCGCGAGCGTTTCGATTTCGGCGAACAGATCCTCGGGGGCTGTCACGATGATCTGATTGCTCAGATCGTTCCCGACGATTTTCACGCTACTGCTGCGTCCGCGTGTTCCGAACGCCTCCTGGAGCGCTCTCGCCACCTCGCTGGCCTTGCCTTCTTTGATGACGATGACTTTCGGTTTGGCGCGTTCGCCCGCCTGCCGATCGAGGTTTTCGATGTGCGACGCGATTTCGTCGCGCAGGTCCGCCGGCGCGGTCACGAACAGCGTGTTAGAGCCAGCGTCACCGACGAACTTAACGGCTTTGGCGCCGCCACCGCTGCCGCCTCTCGGTCCGCGGCCGCCGCCGCGACTACTCCCGAACACGTCCCCGAGCGTGCGGGCGACGTCGGCTGCATCGGCGTTCCGCAGAACATAGGTCTGAACCGACTCCCCGTCGTCG
>JAJDDS010000346.1 GCA_029260195.1 Phycisphaerae bacterium | reverse complement strand
ACCAGACCAGACCAGACCAGCGAGCACCCTACGTTCGCGATCCACAATGTAGCGTCCAAGCCCCCGGTCGGACGCGCCAACCGCAGACCACGAATCCCCAACAAACGGCGCGTTCGTTCGGAGGCGTCCTCGTGCTGACGCCCCCAACGAACCGGCCTGCGCCCGATCGAACGATCCGCTCAATCCCCCGAGAACGCAATCTGCCACATCCCGAAGTCAGCGAAGTCCACATCACCGTCCGCGTCCATATCGGCGAACTCGCAGCCGGCGTCGACGGGGATCCCCGGCCCGTTGCCACGCTCGGCGATGCATTCGGCGAAGAAGTAGAAATCTTCTATATCCAACGTCCCGGAGCTGTCCCAGTCTCCGGACGACGTAGCCGGGAGCACCCCGGCGCGAAAGAAATCCCACATCGTGTCGTTCGGAGTGAGGAATGCCGCCCCACGCCACGAGATGCGCGAGTTGAAATCGGGGAACGGAGACTCGGCCAGTCCCTTGTCGACGATTTCACCGTCAAGAAACCAGCAAAAGGTGGGCGGAGCCCGATTGTCAAGTTCGAGGCGAATGGTGTGAGGTGCCTCAGGAGCGACCGGAATGAACAGGATAGGAAGATCAACGTCCCGAAAGAACTTGATCAGATCACGCGACACCGTCGCGTTGTAATTGATCCCAAAGAAGTTGCCGACCGCGACTCCGGCGGGCGCGCCGAAAGGGATTTCGGAACGATCCCCGTTCGTCTCGACGCGGAATTCACAAAACCACTGGGCAACGCTGTTCCAGTCCTCGATCGAGAGGGTCCATCGGTCCTCCTCGCTAAACGGTGGGTCACAGGTCGCGAGATCCAAGGACTGGTGATACCATCCCTCATTGGCCCAGGTCTCAGGATCGCAGAATTGTCCTTCGGACGTCCACCCTTCCAGGAGGGGTGTGGAAAGGAACTCCGATGAGAACACCTGCCCGCGCGCGCGCACCCCCGCAAGAAGAACCAAAGGGATGAACCACGGAATCCGCATGACGCTGGTCGCGTGCCGGGTTTTGATGGAGTGTGCCATCGATACGCCCAACGCGGGCGTAGGGCACTCGTCAACCTGAATTCTACCAATTTGAAAGGAAACATGCCATGTTTTCGAGGAAAACTAGTTCAATTGAGATCTTCCCGTTGCTCGCGACCGTAGGGTTGCTGGCGGGCCTGGAACGGACTTCCCTTGCGGACCCGGCGTGCGACGACAACAACGGGAACAGCCCGTACGTGTGCGTCGACAAGTCCGGAACTCCCCCGCAGGCGATATTCGATTTCAATTTCGATTTCGCGGATCCGGACAACCCCGGAGTCACGTTTTTGACCGGGAATGACGCCTGGGTTGTGTGGAGCCAGGTGAGCGATACGAACACGACTCCTGCGAACCTGGGCGACATCAAGATCGACGCGACCGTACTCACCGACAGTTTCACGGTGAAGATCGTCAACGACAACACCGGCGGCGCCGGCGCCGTTGACGTGGGCTCCCTCGTACTCGACGACACCAACCCGTTTTTCGCGGGGAACTCCGCGATCAGCGGCGGGGAGATCGCGGACGACTTGCTGGGCGACCTGATGGTGGTAAGGGACGGTTCGGGCGGTGGCGGCACGATCAGCCTGACCATCGGCGACGGTTTGCTCGGTGATGTCTCGGTCTCGGTGGTAAACTCGCTACTGGTCGGCGGAAGCAGTACCGGGACGATTCGACTCGGTGAGATCGCTCCGGGCGGGTTGATGCGCTTCGGATCGGGAACGGCCCTATGCCCCACGGGCCTCACCGTGTCCGGACCGGTGCGCATGACCAAGATCGGCTCGGGCGCGAGCTTCATCATCGGCGGCGATCTCACGGCGGATCTCACGGTGGCCGACAAGATCGAAGGTGGACTCTTGCGCGTCGATGGAAACGTCGCGTCGACCACCAAGATCACCATCGGCGACATGGTCTCCGCCGGAAGCAACCACTCGTCCGCGCTGCTCGCATGGCAGAACGAACCCCCGGTGGGCTCCGGATGCCTTCAATTCGAGGGGGATCTTGATCTCCAGAGCGGCGTCAAGGCCAACCAATCCGTGCATATTCCATCGCCCCTAACTTCGGGGGCGTCGATTGACCTCAACGGGCAGGATGTCGCGGGAGCGCTTTCCGTCAGTCGCGGTGGTAGCGGCGCGATCTCCAACGGCGGCGTGGTGACGTCCACCGGGAGTGTGCTACTGGCTGCGGGCATTGAGGATTTCCTGGGGACCGCGACTTTCGCCGGGGTGGATCCCGGCGGCGAGATCTGGATCGCAACGGGATCTGACTTAGGCGGAACGATCTCGGTCACGGGCGACATGGACGGCGAAATCAACCTGGGCGTCGTGTCCGGAAGCTTGGGCCCCAGCCGCCTGCTCCCCGCGGGGAGGATTCTCGTCGGAAACGACTGCACAGGTGATGTTCTCGTCGCGGGCGATTCTTGGGGGGACGTTTCGATCGACGGTGATGCGGCGTCTACGTCGAGTATTCACGTGGCCGAGTCGCTGAAGGGTCGCATCCTCATCGACGGATTGAGCGACGCCGACATTGCAGTCGGGCACGACACCGGACGCGTGTCGTTGGTTCACCTGGAGGGCGGATTCGGCGCTGAAGGGAGCGTCGCGGTGAATACAAACGGCATGACGCTCGGTGCGGGGATCAACAACGCGAATGGGGACATTCGTGTCGGCCCCGTCACGTCAGTTTGCTGCCCGCCGCCGCCCATCACCTACGACGGATGCATCCATGTGCTCGTCGGACTCGCCGGCGGCGGCGACTTAAACGGTGACATTGACGTGCTGGGATGCCACAATCCCGGTGACTTGGCCATTTGCGCGGATGGGTTCATCAATGGGAGTATCACCATCGCCCAGGATTCGTGCCCAAACCAAGTCGGCTATGATTGCATAGCGCCATGCCCAGCGCCGTAGCGTTGGTTCCGGGCAAACCAAACGCCGCCTCGGCGCGTGGCCGGGCGGCGTTTGAATCCCCGGAGCGTCTCGGTGGTCGAGACAAGACGCTCGCATCACGAGGGGAAGGAGGCAAAGAAGACCATCAGTATCTATGTCGCAACGATGCTCTCGGCGCGTAGTCGGCGCAAGCGGGCCGCTCGGCTGTCAAATCCAATACAACCGGCGCCGGAAACCAGCAACGACGCGCAACCCGCAGCCAACAGCATCAGCGGCACCTGACCGGCTTCAAACACCGAAGCCGCTTGGCTGATCGTCTCTCCCTCGACGCCCGCAACGGACGAGTACGACTCATAGGCTCCGTACCCGATCGCCCCCAGAACGCCCAGCGACGCCAAGCGTGTCAGAAATCCCAGCAGCAACATCGCGCCGACGACACACGCGCCAGCCCCCATCACACTGTTCCAGTTCGCCGCCAACTCGACGCCCTCGACGTTGGCCGCCAGCGTCTCACCGCTCTCACCCCCGAGAAGCGGTGCCACCTGATCGATCCCGGCTTGGATCAAAACGGCAGCCAATCCCAATCGCAACACCAACGGCGACACCCGCAGCAGCCGATCGGACAAAGTCAGTTCGTTCATAACAACCTCCTCGCCCTTGCGGACGAATTCTCATATACTAGTCTACTCAGAGTGTACACGGCTGACGCGCGCCGGGCGCGTTACAATCCGCCGATGTTATTGGAACGACACGACGCTTCCCGACACAATATCGCGCCGGAAACTACGTTCCGAACGAGGCGATCTACCCTGAATTCGACCCAAACGCCAGAATATTCACCCGAGAACCCGCATTGTGAAAATCATCATCGAAGCCGACGGACCCGTACTCGACGTCCAACCCGCTTATTGGCACGCCTACGCCGCCGTTCTCGCCGAGTTGCACTTGCCCAAGACCGACCCCACGACCTTCTGGCGCATGATCCGAACCGGTGCGGACCCCGCACGCTTCATCACCGGCGCCAAACCGCGACATCTCCTGGATTACAGCAAACGATTCGCCGAACTCATCGAGTCCGACGAAGTCCTCGCCCACTGCGCTCCCCAACCCGACGTCGCTGACGCCCTCCGTCGGATCGCCCGCCACGCCGAATGCACGCTCGTCACCGCCGCACGGAATCGCGCTGCCCGCCAGGAGTTGCTCGCTAAGCACGACCTCGCCGTCCACTTTCTGCGCATGCAAGGCCTCTACACCGATCCCGGCAGGCGCCCGGACCAGCTGCGCGAGCTCGTCGGCGATTCCAACCGCGTCGTCGTCATCGCCGCTTCCATCGAGGTCGTCCGAGCCGCTACGCGAACCGACCTGATCACCGTGGCCGTCCGCGGCGGCGCCCACGCCACCAAGCGACTGACCCAAGCCGGCGCCGCCGAGACCTTCCCC
>JAJDDS010000345.1 GCA_029260195.1 Phycisphaerae bacterium | reverse complement strand
TTGATCAGGCGCTGTCGCGACTGCTGGCGTTGGGCCTCATCGCCCACCGCCCGTGGCGACACGGACACCCCGACGGCATCTGGCAGCTCTTGCCGTTGCCTGCACCCAAGCCCCGCCGTGGTCAAGCTGTCTCCATCGGCGGTATGCTCAGTTCACTCGGGATGTCGCTGCAAGAACCCGGGCCAATCCATCCCTCGACCCCGCCGGATTCCCGCGCTTCTTGACCGCCGGCAACAGAGGGACGTACGACCCAGACGACATCCGGTTCCAGATCCGATAGAGGTTGTTCTTCAGCTTCCTCTCGAACCGGGTTACCGAAACGCCGTCAATCCCGGCGGCTCCCTGGTTGGCCCGAACTTTCGTCCACGCCTTCCAAACAGCCCACTTCGAGATACAAAACGGTTTGCCTTCAGCCATGGGTTCCTCCCGCCAAAGCGGTTGACCTTTTGTCCAAAGACAGGATGACACGACCCCTTCGCTCCAGACGCATTACACATCCTTCCTCACTACTACGGGTCGTTCCGCCCCTGTGCCTCGCATCGGTACTCTCATCCTTGCGGGGTGTCCGCTTGGATTTCTCCCTTTACATCGAGGCGACAGGTTCCAAGGTTCCATGTCCGAGCCTGATCTGCGCTCTCGCCGCCTTAATGCCGGACGCCACGTGGGCCAGATACAGGCGCCTCCCACGCTCATCCTGGAGCTACCACCAGTCCCCAGTTTCGACGTCAACGAGATACGGTTTCGACACTTCATCAACGGTTCACTTACGTTCGACTTCGCAGACCTCACCTGATGCGATCATGCCGCGCCTTTTGCACCCGACGCTTCCCACGACGGCTCTTGACCGCCGCAGTTCGGGCTGGTTTGTGGCCTGGTCCTGTCACCCGGCCACGAGGGACCTACCCTCATCTCGGACACAGCTTGCCTTGCACACGGTGGCAACCGTACTTGAAGGTGATCGCCAAGAAGGCCTCGCAAGCCCTGCACATTCTCGACCGCTTTCACATCGTGGCCAAGCTCAACAAGGCCATCGACGAGGTGCGTGCCGCCGAGGCGAAGGAGTTGTCTGCCAACGGTTACGAGCCGGCGCTCAAGCACAGCCGATGGTGTTTTCTGAAACGTCCCGAGAATCTGACGGACAAGCAAGGCGCGAAGCTCAGTGACCTGATGCAATACAGTCTCAAGAGTGTTCGGGCCTATCTACTCAACGAGAGTTTCCAGGCATTGTGGGAGTATAAGTCGCATCACTGGGCGGGCGTATTCCTCGACGGCTGGCTGAAGCGTGCGATGCGGAGTCGGCTGGACCCGATCAAGAAGGTGGCCCGCAGCATTCGGGTCCACAGACGTTTGATCCTGAACTGGTTCGCCGCCAAGAAGGAGTTCAACAGCGGGATCGTGGAGGGTTTGAACTACCGCATCAAACTGACCATCAGAAAGGCGTACGGCTTTCGTACGCTCCAAGCCGCCGAAATCGCCCTCTACCACAACCTCGGCCGCCTCCCCGAGCCCAAACTCGCCCACGAATTCTGCTGAGGAGGCGAAAAAAAAAGACAGGCCGCGTGTGCAGGACACGCGGCCTGAGGGAGGCTTTGTTACAACTTGTTGTTGTCGCGCGGCTTACCGCTTAGCGACGGCGACGGATCACAGCCAGCGCACCCAAGGCGAGCAGGCTCAAGCTGGCGGGCTCGGGGATGATGGTGATGTCCGAGGGATCGCCACCCTTGAGCTGCAGCGGAGAACCGAGTTGGTCGGCGATGCTGTTCGCACCAAGCCCGAGCGAGAAGTCGCCCTGCGTGTTCGGTGTAACCGTCAGCGCCGCGATCACGACATCGGTACCATCGGGAATCTCAACCGCGCCACCCGGGGAGAACGCAACGGCAACCGGATCCGGCAGGTCACTCGTGACGAACCATTCGTTCTGATCATTCATGATGTCGGGGACCCACGCGAACGCGCTCGGGTCCAGAGCCGCCCAGGCACTGCCGCCGGTGTCGAAACTGAATCCGACCGAGCCGAGCAGGGCAGACGTCCCCGGATTCGAGGTCATCACGATGTTCAGATCCTGCGTACCGTCATTCATGTCCAATTCAGCCGGCGACAGGTGCAGCGACACGTCGGCCATGCCGACCGAGGCGATCAACCCGACCGCCAACGTCGTGAGAAGAGTTCGTTTCAGCATTATTAGCCTCCTCCAAAAGTAAAGAACCGTTCATTCAAAACAAAGTGGTCAGGACCGAAACCGGGCACAAAAAAAAGAGAGCCAGGCCCGCAAGCGCGGAACCAGACTCTCTCTCTACCCTATGTTCCCGGACCAGCCGCCTTCCCCAACGGCCCGGTCCTAACCGATTTCCCATTTCCCCAGGAACGCCCAACGGCGACATACACGCCGCCCGATTTCAGGCACTCCCAGGTCCGAGCAGTCTACCACACCCGCGATCTCGATTTCAACCCCTTTTCTGGGCAAAAACTCGAAGAAATGTCGACTTTTTGGGTAAAGCCAGACCGGAAAACACCTCGTTTTCCACGCTCCAACGGCCTTTTTAGGCCCCCAACGGAATACGACGAAGTTTCGTCGCCAAATCGACCCGTCGAACTCCAGATTCTCCGTCGTTCAAACTCCGAATTCCCACCCGCCGCCAGCCTACCCGGCGCGGGGGCGTTCCAAGGAAATCCCGAGGCGCGAAACCGCCTGCGAGATCGCTTGAACCGAATCACGCAATTCGCCTAATGAGACGTTTCAAGCCCCTCTGCCGCCGGATTGGCGCCCTTCCGGGTCTGCGCAGAGGCGGATCGGGCATGCATGCCGAGCAAAAGTGCCACCATGTGGCACTCTCGGGGCGGCTTGTGACACGGTCTGACACTCATGTGTCCTCCAATTGGGCAACGGTTTCGGCGCGGCCTCCGAACGCGAGAGATTCACGAACAACCGGAAAAACGTGTGATTTTCTTTCACGACGAATGCCCCCCGTTCCCCGCTTCACCCCTGCCCGTGCGGTAAGGTAAGACGCTTACTTCAAAAGGCCAGAATTCGTACGCCCCATTCGGGCGGGTCGCTGCGACCCGTGCTCCTCCGGATTCCCCCGCGCCGACCATCCTCGTCGCATCCGACGCAGGTCCATGCGTAGCCGAATTCAAGCGATTTACTTCCCATGGTGGCCCGCTTACGTCCGCCGAATTTCGATTAAGCCGCTTGACGCCCTTTGACGATTCTCCCGGCGAACGGCGGATGAATTCAAGCCTTGGAGCGTCGACGAAGACGCGAGGATGGGGATCCGCGAGAACGGAAAGAGCTCCCGCTCAGAGCCATCCCAGAAGTCCCAGGGGCTGAGCATGGACTCCCAGGACCAACAAACGGAAGGGTACGGACATGGTGGTAACACCGATCGACCGGATGATCTTGCATTGGGCCTATAGGAATGGATTCGACGGCGAGTATCGCGATGCCCCAATCGCCGGCGGAACGTGCATCGAAGTCGCCTTGGGTACTGTGACGGTCTATTTCGAGGAGGGAAGACTCGTCAGGGTCGTCAACCGAGAGGGTGAGGGTGAGGCTGACACCGACGTGTTGGTCGAGGAGATGGCATCTGTCTTCGCGCTGTGCGGCGCGATCGAAGTTCGTCGCGGCGAATCGCACGGATCTCCGCCGCGCAACCGCTTGGGCGGGAACTCGCGTTTCGGGTTCGCCGACCGGGGGCATCTTGATGACGCGCGCTCCAAGCTGACGCCGCCGTCGCAGCGAAACTAGCCATGACGCGCACCGCACGCGACCCGGCTCATTCTCAGCAGACGGCTTCCCGCGGCGGACTCGCGCGGGATCGCGGGGAGCCGGGCCCGACCTACGCAGCCGCGGCTGCTGTCGAGACCCGCTGCCCGCACCCGGTCCGCTCGACGGAAGCGAGCGTGTCGCACCGCGAATTTGTCGTTTCGGAGTCGCAGGCTTCGCTATGCGACGGTGTGTCCAACGCGCATTGCCGATGCCGAAGGTCGCCGACGCTCTCGATTTCTTCGAAGAAATACATTGCTCAAGCCATCCTTCAGATGGGGATTTCGTCAGCAATACGGAGCACGAAGTCGCCCCAATCGGCGACCATCGTGGACAGAAACGCGAGTACTAGTTCCAATGCAGCCATCGCTATCTCCTTTCAAGAGAGTTGGTCAGGAAACGGGCAACGCGGATCTGACGTTGTTGGACGCCGACCCGCGATACCGCTGGAAGAACATTTTTGTTTTGGTTCAAGATGTGCGGTCGTTCTCGCCGACATACCGCTGTCCGATAGGGGGGCGTCGAGGCGCGCCCAAGCCAGAAGTCACGGAATCCCCATGGGGTCACAGTCATCGCAGGGGCTCCTGACGCCCCGTGGTCGAGGACCAGCCGGAGCGTTTAAACGCCAAGCGCCCCGCCCCGATTCTTGGAACGGAGACACCACAGAGCCGAGGTCGGCGACCCGACGAGCGGCGCAGCGAGTCGCGTTCAGTAACCAATCGTTACCGGACGTCGTGGCCGCACATCGTCGCGTCGGCGTCGATGGCTCCGCGTGCCTCAATTCGCGAAGCGGGTGGAGGTCCGGTAATACTGCTCGTATCAATCGTAAGGCTACTGACGCCGGTTGGGGGGGTCAAGCGAATTCCTGGGGATGGCGACGCGGCGGTGCCCGGAGCCGGAAGCCGGTGCGGTCATGGACAGTGGATTACTCCCTCGGTACTTGAATTCCACCGGTATGAACGCTATAATCGTTAAAATAGAGAACATGGGCATTCGTGGCACACTTTGTCGGTTGACGCGATTGCGAACATCGGAATCGGACGGATCGACCGAAGCCCGGAGATAACAGACGTGGCTGACAGCACCCCGACGCTCCTCGACTCGAACATCGGATCAGCGATTCGGCACAATCGCCTCCGCGCGGGCATGACGCAAGTGCAGCTTGCGCGCGCGATTTCGCGGTCGGGAAAATTCCTGAGCGAAGTCGAGAACGGCAAGGCGCGAATCACTCAGCGTGATCTCGAACGGTTGGCTGACGCGATGGGTATCAGTTGTGAAAAGGTGCTCGAGGCTGACCCGGCTGAGTCCGACCCGATCGCATGGGGCGTTCCGCGTCGCATTCGCGAGGTCCACCCGACGGGGATGACGATCACGTCGTTCACACAGTTGGTGAATCACCTGGAGCGATCGGGCTGGTTGCGAAACGCGAAGCTGTGGATGATCGGGAATCAGCCGTTTCCCGAGGAGAACGACCTTGCGCTGGTCGAGCAGCTTGCGGCGTTGGTGTCGTCGAAGGACATCGCGGTGCGTTACGTGTTTGGTGCGGATCGGCTTGACGGGTTGCAGCGCGAGTTGGTCGCGAAGAACCAGGGTACGCTTGCGGCGTTACCGCCGTCGTTGTTGGAAGCGCTCCGGTGGTCGGGCGCCATGCGGGGCTTTGTCGATCCCGACTCGGACCGCATCGTCGGTTACGCGGCTGATTGGCCGTTGCCGCATCTGTGCGCGAGTCATACGCTGTTGTGGGTGGAGACGGAGGACGTTTCGTGGAGCGACGT
>JAJDDS010000344.1 GCA_029260195.1 Phycisphaerae bacterium | reverse complement strand
GAAGAGCTCGCTTGCCCGATCGAGTAGCTCCATGGCTTGATCGCGGAGGCTGGTCGCCTCCTGTTCCTCGAAGTGTGCCCGCTGTTCGATCGCCTCGGCTTGCTTGAGCATGTCGCGTGCCCCGGCGTCATCGATCACAGCGGGCTGCCCCAGCGTCATGACCCCTGCGTCGAGGAATGCGCGAGCGACGTCTTTGATGAGCGACGACTCACCATCCGTCGATTCGTAGAGCGCGGTCTGGTCACCGATGACGGCTCGGTTGAACTGTTCGAGGTCCGTGTTGTTTGCAGCGTTATTCCGGTGAGCGGGGTGAACGAGGTTGATGAATGCGTCGAACGCGCCGTGTTGGCGAGGCGTGGCTTGGACCGCGATACTGTCGGAGTCGGGACGCACATAGATGGGAACGTCCTGGCGCACCATCAGTTCGGTGAGGGATTTGAGCTTGCCCTCCGGGAGACGGTAGCTGCGCCATTCCATTTCATCGGAGGCCTGGGGTGCGGGCCGGGCGCGTCCAGGACCGCGCTCGCGCGGATCGGCGCGGGGAGGCCTCGGCTCTCTCGGAGCGCGGGCGCGGGGCGCCAGGCGGCTGCGAAGGTCCCGTTGGGGTTGCGCATCAGGTTCGTGCAGATTTCGACGAATGCCGGCGATTTGGTGCGACAGTTGCTCGATCTGCGCTTCGAGTTCAGCCATGCGTTGGATGACGTTGGGCTCGGCTTTCTTGGGTCGGGGGTTGCCGACGAGCAAGGGTGCGACGGGGTTGGTCGCGAAGGCGAGCGGCGCGACGGGAGCGACAGAATAGACGCCGACGACGGAAGGGGCTACGGGGGCGGCGTGCGCTCGCACGTGTGCCTGATAAGTGCTGACCTCAGGCGCGGTGGTCGAGAAGATTCCGACCGACTCTGCGCTGGGAACGATGGTGACGCTGCCGAGCTTTGTTTTGCATTGAGTACCACACTTGGTGCAGGACTTCCCGCAGTTCTTGCCATGCTTGGCGCATGCGGTGACGCAGTTCTTGTCGCAGTTCTTGTTGTGGCGGTCGGATTTGCATTCGACAGTGGCCTTGGTTTTCTTGGGACAGGACCACGCGGGCGTTGCGATCCATCCCGCGACGGCGAGCGTCAGAGCCAACAGGATACCCGGTCCGGAGATTCCCGGTTTGGCGCGTTCGGTCATGACCATCTTGATTCTCCTTGCAAAACGTCTGGCTCGCCCAGTCGTCACGCCGATGCCCACGATGGGCGTGGCGCGACGATGGTCGTTTACGTACTGTTTGGTTCTGAGCAGGGCTTCGGCGTAGGCGCGACGGTCCTTTGGGTACAACCAGGTGACCCAGGCGTCGCAACAGAGCTCAGCCTCCTCGCTGACGCGACGGCGGACCCACCAGACCAGCGGGTTCCACCAGTAGAGGGCGAACACAACGAGCTGGATCCAGTTGACCCAGTGGTCGCGGCGGCGGACGTGTGCCAACTCGTGACACGCCACGGCGCGGCGGCCGACATCGTCGAGATCAGCCCAGAGAGACTCGGGGAGGATCATGCGCACGCGGCGACCACACCAGATCATGGGCGACACGTGATCGCGGATCATGAGCACTTCCGGCGCCCGCCGGAGGCCGAAGTCCCGGGCACATTGCTCGACCATCGAAGCCACCGAGGCTGGCGCCGGGTAGGCAGTGCGGGATCGCCGGGCGAACAGGCTGACGCGCAGGATGGCGCAGAACCCGCACAGGGCGATGCCGGATACCCAGAGGCTTGACGGGAACGATGACAGATTCGCCACCGAGTCGCGAACGGCAATCACGCTAGCGACCCAATCGCGCCAGGGGTCGGTTTTCGGCGTCGCGGTCTCGGCGACAACGACGTTTTCCGGTCGAATCGTCGTCGGCGTTTCGGCGATCTGTGACGGTGGCGTGGGGGTGGCGAGTTTGGATTCCTCAAACAACTGGCGCTCCGCCCGCCCGACGAGGTGGGCGAGCGTGCTCTGGTTGACATCGGGGACGACGCGCGGTTGCTCGCGGACGGACCTGGGTCTGGCGTCCATCCCCGGAACGCCCAGTGGCAGCGCCGGTGATCGCGAAACACGGATTTCACTCGACGATCGGCGGGGTGACCTCGTAGCCTGAGGGGATCTTGCTTGCCGGCGATCCCGTGGCGATTCGTCGCGAGCGGGCCCGACCGAACGCGTTGCCTGGGCGAGCCTTTCCCGCACGTGCGGCTCGGAGCGAGCCCGCTCGCGACGGCTCGCAGGCGGCGTACGCCGCGGAGTGTCGACAATGCGGCGCTTCGGTAACGCGATCTTCTTCTCGACGCTCGGGGCGTCATGACTGTCGGAGCGAGCCGCGTCCGCAGCTGCGATGTTCGGTTCCGGCGCGGGATCAGCCTCGGCCAGCAGATCGTCGCCGCTCGGTAGCAGGCTGGGGACGAAGCTTGAGGTTGGGAGGATGGCGGGGACAAGGAACCAAACCAGAACGACAAGCCACAAGGCGTGCCGGGTGGTCGGGCGACAGGGGACACACCGGCAGATCAGCGCGACAAACACCGCGACGGGGATCACGCCGAGCGCGCTGGTCCATAGAGTCTCGGTTGCCAAGGTGACCCAAGCAGCCATCGTGCCCGCTCCTTTACGGTCTTGAGCGTTTGGTGTCGGTGTCCAAATCTTCGATCAGCTTCTGCAATTCTTCGATCTCGTCGGCGTTGAATCGCTCGTTGCGAATCAGTTGCAGAACGAGCGGTGCGGCTGCCCCGTCGTAAAGTTGGCTGACGAGTTTCTTGACCCGTGACTTCCGCACGCGGTCGCGGGAGAGCGTGGCTTTGAAGATGAACGCCAGCCCGGACTTGTCGCTCTTGACGAATCCCTTTTGTTCGAGGCGGGTCAGCAGCGTCTGGACGGTGGTGTAGGCGAGTCGCCGGCCACGGTCGTGGAGGTGATCCATGACATCGCGGACGGTGGAAGGCCCCTTGTGCCAAAGGGCTTTGAGCACCTGAAACTCCGCCGATCCGATTTCGTATTCGCGTTCAGCCATCACTCATTCGCGGGGGTCGCGTCTCCTACTACAGTTGTCGGAGGAATCCTACGACAAGTGTCGGACGATGTCAACAAAAATTGCGTCAGGAGTTGTATGGCCGCCAGTCGCCGCGGGCGGTTGATGCACTGGTGACACCGGCAGGTCCGTCGGTCAACCGCCGGTGAACAGCGCCTGAAACGCGGCGAAGTCGATCTTGTCGACGTCCAGGTCAATGTCGAAATCGAAAAGGTCGCATCCCACGCCGATACCGCCTCCTGGGCCGCTCACACACTGAAAAAAGACGGAGTAGTCGAGGAGATCGACGTCGCCGTCCCCATCGCTGTCGCCCGGAACATCCGCGCAAGCCGGGATGACGCCGAGGATGTCATCGACGGCCGCCTCGACGATCGAGGCGAGTCCCTCGTCCGCCGCGATGAATCGCAGGCGAATCTGGTCGCTCGGCGTGACGAAATCGGCGACGGCGAACTCGTGCCGAATCCAGCCGCCGACGGAGTCGGGGCCTGTGGGTCCGAGCGTCTCGACGTTGGTCCAATTCACTCCCCCGTCCTTGGAAATGTCGATGAGGAACACGTCGTCGTCATTTCCGTTCTCAGCGTTGGAGTACCAGCGCCAGTAGGCAATACGGGCGTCGGGGGCATCCAAGTCTATGAGCGGAGTCGTCAGCGTGGTGAATCCGCCGTCCACGTCAGCGACACCCTGCCCGCCGCCGACCGGGCCTTGTCCGGTGACGAAGCAGTGTGTTCCGGGATCGGGGGAGTGGTCGTTCTCCGGTTGGGCGGCGGTGCCGTTGGGGTCGACGCGTACCCATTCGCCTGTGGAGGCGGTGTCATTGGGGTCGCCGATCACCCAGCCGGTATCGGCTTCGAGATCGTCCTCGAACTCGGTTGTGAAGTCAGCGACGGAGAGGACTTCGTAGGTGCTCGCGGGCGCATCGATCGGGTCGGTGACCGGGACGCCCGCGGACGTCTCAGCGCTGAAGTAATAGGCGATCGACTCTCCGCACACGGCCGGTGGAAAGACCACGCGGTAGGAGTTGCCGGAGATATGATCCGCCGGGACGGTCACGAAGCCTTCGCCGAGGTCATAGTGGAACATGATCGTGCCTGGCTGAGCGGTCGCACCGCAGAAACCGGCGATGTCGACAATCAGCTCAGTCCCGCCCTGCGGGTCAACGGCTGCGGGGCGACCACCGGGGTAGGAAAACCCGATGACTCCGTTGGAGGTGGCATCGGAAACGTCCAGGACGAAGAGCCCGCGGTTGATGTCGCTGACGATGACCGTCCCGCTGGGGAAGTATGGGTACGTGCTCCAAGCCCCGTTGAACCCGCCCGAGTCATTCTCCGGATAGCTGTCGAACCAACCGACTTGCGCGGCGTCCATCGGGTTGGCGGCGCAGAACATGCGCATACCGCTGTGATAGTTCGCCTCGAAGACGACGTCGTTGTGGACGTAGAGGTTATGATCAGTCGCGCCGGTTCCGGACGTGAAGTCGCCGAGGTAGACCGGGTTCTCGAGGCTGGTGATGTCGAACACCGAGGTGCGGGAGATGTTGTCGAGTTCATCGTCGACGAAGAGGTACTTCAGGTCCTCAGTCCAGACCTGGTGACAGTACTGGACGCCGGGATACGATGTTCCAGAGATGAGGAACGTGTTGTTCTTATCGGTGACGTCGATGATGTCGACCCCGGACCCTTCACTCCCACCGAACATGATCTCGCGTCCGGCGTAGGGGCCGTTGGTGTAGGAAACGACCTGGACGTCGTGCTCGTAGGACCCGGTCCATGTTCCGGCGGGCACCGGGTCGGTCGGATCAGCCAAGTCGTAGATGACGGTGGTGGCGCCCGGGCTTGATCCGGCGGTGTAGAGGTATCCGCTGTCGACATTGACGGCCACATTGTGGTTCCGCACGGGAGTAGAGATCGTCCTGATGAGCGACACGTTTCCATTGTCGACGTCGGATAGGTCAACGACCTGTATTCCGACGGCGTTACAGACATCC
>JAJDDS010000343.1 GCA_029260195.1 Phycisphaerae bacterium | reverse complement strand
GCGCGCAGAAAATCGCGTCTGGCTGCCCGCCTCAATGCGATGACAGCCACACCGGCGTGACCCCGTCGAGACCACTCCCGCGCCGACTCCGACCAAGGGGCGGCGCGAAGCCCGCGGCGTCTCTCGGAATTATCGAGGCTTGCTTTCATGTCCGACATCGACCCGGCGCGCTACGTCTCGCGCGCCGGCGCCAAGCTCGCGTTCGCCCTGGACCAGTTCGACGTTGACCCAAGGGACTTGGTGTGCGCCGACCTCGGCAGCAACGTTGGGGGATTCGTGGATTGTCTCTTGAGACGCGGTGCCGCGAAAGTGTATTCCGTGGATACGTCTCACGGCACGCTGGACTGGTCGTTGCGGAACGATTGCCGGGTGGTGGTCATGGAGCGCACCAACGCGCTGCATCTCGTGCTGGAGGAGTGCGTCCGGCTGATCACGGTCGACGTCGGGTGGACGCGCCAGCAACTGGTGCTGCCGCGCGCCGTGGACGCGCTCGAAGCCGACGGCGTGATCGTATCGCTAATCAAACCGCACTATGAAGCCGAAGCCACGGCACTCCGCCGGGGCGTGTTGCCTGACGATGCCGTCGAACCGACGGTTCGGTCGGTGGTTGAGCGACTTGGGGAATTGGGAATTCGCGTGGCCGCAACCGTGGAGAGCCCGCTTCGCGGGGACGGTGGGAACCGCGAGTTTCTCGCGCTGGCCCGTCGCGGCTGACGCGCAAGCCGCCTAGCCCTACAACTCTGCGATCACTTCATCGGGGATGTCGAAATTCGCGGACACGCTCTCGACGTCATCTTGATCTTCGAGGGATTCGACCAATTTCAAGACCTTTCGGGCCGAAGCGAGATCCAGGGTGATGTTGTTGGCGGCGATGCCGGCGATGTCGGACGACTGGATGGGGATGTTCGCCGCTTCGAGCGCGGATTTGAGCGTCTCGTAGTCTTCGGGGGCACTGGTCACCTCGTGTACGGTGGCGGACGAGCTGACGTCCTCCGCGGCGTTTTCGAGCGCCACCTCCATAAGCCTGTCCTCGGAGACGTCGTCGGCGTTGATGGCGAAAACGCCCTTCTGGGAGAACATCCACCCAACGCAGTTGCTGGCGCCCAAGTTGCCGTTGTGCCGTTCAAAGATCTTCTTGATCTCCGGAGCGGTGCGGTTTCGGTTGTCGGTCAGCACCCGAGCCATGACGGCGACACCACTGGGGCCGTACCCTTCGTAGACGATTTCCTCGTAACTTGCGCCTTCGAGTTCTCCGGTGCCCTTCTTGACCGCTTTCTCGATGGTGTCGTTTGGCATGTTGTCCGCTTTTGCTTTGTCCATAGCGAGGCGGAGTCGAGGGTTGTCATTGGGGTTCCCGCCGTTCTTGGCGGCCATGGTGATGTTGCGGGCGAGCTTGCTCCAGTTCTTCCCACGCTTGGCGTCGAGCCGGGCTTTCTTGTGCTTAATGGTTGACCATTTTGAGTGGCCTGACATCTGCTATCTTCCTTTCCCGTTGACCTGCCGCGGATCGAACGTCGTCGCGTCAGGATTCGGAGTCATTTTCCACGCGGTCGCCGTCGGATATCGGTTGGGGCAGTTCGGGCGCGAGCGGCGCGAGCTCGGGCGTTTGGCCGGTGTCGCAAGCCTCGATCTTAGCCTTGATCTTGCCGCGCAGTTCACGTTGGTCCGGGCGATCGATCGTCTCAAGGTCCTTCTCAATCAGCCCGACGGACCCTTTCCATCTTTCGGCTGCCTGTTCCGTCAGACCCAGTCGCCAAAGCGTGTCGCCCAGATGGTCGTAGACGACGGCGTCCTCCCCATCGGGAGATGCGATGGCTTTTTCCAGCCAGCGCCGCGCTTCAGCGAACTCACCGCTCTTGTACAAAACCCAACCGTAGCTGTCGAGGTAGGCGGCGGTCATGGGGCTCTTGGAGACCGCGTAACGAACCATGCGTTTCGCTTCCTGGATGCGCCGGCCTGCGTCGGCGAGCGTGTATCCGAAATCGTTGTGGACGCCGATGATCATTTGGCGGGTCGCGCCGGGGGCCGGCTCCGCGCGCCGGACGTCGTCTTTGAGATCGAACTGCCGCTGCATGATTTCGAGGGCGGAGTCGATCTCACCACGGACCTGGTGGCAGGCGGCGAGACGACCGAGGAGCATGAACCGCAGAATGGGCGACTCGGTCTCGTCGATCCAGCGTCGCAGCTTCGTGACGACTTCGTCCAGCCGCATCGCGCCGATCATCGCCGCAGCGAGTTCCATACGGCTTTGGGCAATCGCGCCGTCCTCACCGGCTACTTCCGCTTCGCGGACACGCTTCTCCCAAATACGAATGGCTTGATCGTATCGCCCTCCGTGTTGCAGGACGGTGGCTTCGCGGTGGTCCAAGTTCGGATTGGGATGATCCCCGTCGCGCAGGACTTTGAGCAACTCGAGGGCGTCATCGTGACGCTCGGCGAGCATCAGCGTCCAAACGAGGTTGTTGATGATCAGCTCGTTCAGGGGATCATCTTCAAGCTCGGAGAGGAGCAATTGCCTGGCTTGGACATAGCGTTTGGGTGTGAGGTACGCTTGCCACAATCCGTCCCGACTTTCGGCGGCGGGGCGGTCCACGTAGCGTTGACGGGCGGCGGCGATCGCTTCGTCGAAGCGTTCCGCATCTTCCAACCTCTCGTCGCGAAGCTGGGTCCAAAACGCATCCTCGGGCTGTTCGGTCAGCCAAGTGTCGAGCAGTTCGATCGCACGGTCGAAGTCCTTTGCGCCCTGGAGTGCCTGTTGGACGAAGGTGCGGTACCTACGTCCTTGCCGATCGGGGAGATCGGGGGCAGCCAACCGGTTGGCGGCTGACTCGTAGGCTTCGGTGAACCGGTGGTCCTCCATCAAACGATGCAACCGCCAGTCGATCCAAGAGACGCGGTTGGGATGGCGACGCAGCAGGCGGTCCATGGTGTCGACCGCCTTTCGGTAATCCAAGAGGCGCTGATAGACCTCCGCCTTCGCGATGAGGTAGTCGGTGTCTTCCCGATCGTGTTCTGGCACGCGCTCAAGCGCTGCAAGCGCCACATCCGGGTCGTTCTGAGCCAAGTGACTCTGGGCGATCATCGCGATGGTTCGAACGTCGGGGCCGCTCTTATCAACAGCCTCGGTAAGGCGATTTCGGTACTGGTCCCAATCGTCGGGTGCCGTCGGTCGCCCCAGATCGAGCCTCGCCTGGCAACGCGCGATGCGATGTGGAGAGGCGGCTAGACGCCGAAGCTCAGCCAACTGCTCCGCCGCGTCGGCGCGACGATCCAGCGCGAACAGGTACAACTCGAACAACGCCTCGCGGGAGGCTTCGTGGAGGGGATTCACCGAAAGGAGAGACTCGTATTGGCGCTGAGCGCGACGTATGTTCTTGTTGTCGCGAAGCAACTCCGCCATCTCGAACATGGCTTCGGTGTCGGTCCTGTTGAGTCGGATGGCGGTGGCGAAGTGGTTGTCAGCGTTCTCGAAATCGTCGAGTCCCGCGTAGGCCTCGCCTCGGAGGCGATGCAGATGCGCATCGTTGCGCAGACCCTTCTCGTCAGAGGCGGTGAGGTCCAGGACGTCGTGCCAGCGGAATCGCGCGATCAGAATCTCGGCCAGTCCGACGCGCGCCGGGATGAAACCCGGACGATCCTCGAGGGCACGGCGATACATGGCGATGGCTTGGTCGTCGCGATCCGCGCCGGTAGCGACGGAGCCCAGTAGAAAAGCCTCGGCGTAGTTAAGTTCGGATGTTCGCGGTGTGGTGTCGGTACCGAGCAATCGTATGACGGCGCGGTCCTCCTCCGCGAGTTCTAGTACCTTGTCGCGCGCAGCCCGGTGCTGGATGGGATCGGCGCGGAGTGCGTTGGCGGCGGCTTGGATTACCTTTGACCACTCACCGCGTGCCAGATAGACGTCGGCGAGTCGCCAGTAGACGGCGATTTCGGGCTCGGGCAGTTCGGCTGCGTGTTGAAGGACGCGCTCCGCTTCTTGCCACCGTTTGAATTGCGAGAGAACGTCGACGTACGCCATGAGTAGGTCGGAGCGTTCCGGGTGAGCGTCGTAGAGCGAACGGATGTCGTCAACGACGTCATGCGGGTGACCGGCGCGTTCGTGAACCTCGACGAGAAGGTTGACCGCGCGGGCGGAATCGTCCAGAAGTTTGCGTGCTTCCGCGAGCGCTCGCTCGAACCGTCCGGCGCGAGCGAGAAGCCGGACGAGTCGCTCGCGCGTGTCGGGATCAGCGTCGCGGTCGCGTATCGAGGAAGTCAGCGCGTCGGCGGCTTCGTCGAAGCGGCCGAGCTTTTCGTAGGCGACCGAGATCGGCCCGCCGGCGTCACCGCCGTTGATCTCGAGCAACGACGCGAGTTCCGGTTCGGTACGGGCTTCCGGTGGCAGCCCGGCAATGACCTGTTCATAGGCCTGGTAGCACTCGATCGACGCGGTGAGGTAACGCTCGGCGTTTAACACGCGGGCCAGGTGAAAGTAGGTGACCGCGACGTAGGCTTGGTGGGCCGGTGCGTTCGAGCACTTGAGGGCGACGCGGTACTCGCGTATGGAATCTTCGTTGCGTCCGTCCTCGTACGCCAGCCGGCCAAGCAGGCAGTGCGTGATGACGTCGTCGGGGTCGGCTGCGATCGCTTTGCGAAGATGGGCGCGAACGCGTTCGAGATTCCCGGTGCGGTGGAGGCTCCTCGCGATCGCACGGTGCAATCGCGGATGCTCGGGGTCGTGGCGCAGGGCCTTCTCCAATTCGAGCGACGCCTCGGTGAACCGGTGCTGGGCATATCGCTCCATGGCTCGGCTGAGTCGGCGAACGCTCGGCGCGGAAAGGTCGACCGGCTGGGCCTCTGGCGCGGTCGGCGCGGGTGGGTCGGGGCTGATGCGGCGTAGCGTCACGTGGGCTCGCGCGGGATCCAAGCTCGGCGCGTTGCTGGACGGTGTCCCGGCGTCGGGGGCGGTCTTCGTCGTCGCGCAGCCCGTACACAGCAGCATCGCCATCGGCGTCACCAGCCACAGTACGTCGACGTGGCGTTTGGCAGAGTTGCGAACGGACACGGCGACTCCTCAGCGACTGCTAGCGCGTTTGGATGATTTGGAAACTCGCTTGGACGGTGCGGCGGACTTCTTGGCCCGCGAGGTGGATCGCTTGGTCTTCTTGGTCGCGGTGGGCTTGGGTCCTCGATACGCGGGCGTGCGGGGTGCTCCGCGCTGGACGACTTGCTGCATCAGCATGCAGAACATGCGCGCGTCGGCGGCGGCGACGTTCCGTTCGAGAAACGCCTGGACTTCGGTGATGGAAGCGGATGCCTCGACCAGTTCCTCTCTTCGGAGGACTGCGTGCATCGCCCGGTCGACGGGGATGGCATGTCCACCCAGGCTCCATAGAATGACGGAGGCGGTGGCGAAGGCGTCCACACCGTGCAACTGTTCGAGGTACTGCTTGGCCTCGCGGCGTCCCATCTTGGGAAGGCGGTCCAGCGTGACGGCGTTCTCCTTGCGGAAGATGGCGTTGAGTGCGTTGCGAATGGCATCGGCGCGAGCCTCGCCGTTCGGAATGTGCGGCGCGATGACGGCGGCGACCTCGCCCGAGGTGGAAACACGAAGATCGTTCACATCGACCATACTGTCGCGGAGCGTCTTGGCGGCGCGAATCGCCTTGGATTCCGGAGCGTCCGCCGCAAGAAGACCGACGATCAACTGATCGATCGGATTGGTCGGCGGGGGAGGGTCAGGCTTGCCGTACACACTCTTAAGCTTCGTGAAGAACTTCTTGACCCGTTTGGCGTAGAGTGTTCCGTTTTTCATTCGGCCATGTCGTCCGGTTGACGGGGTCCGTTATCAATATCGGCGGGCGTTTCCTCCGCGTCATCGCCGGCGCCTAGAGATCTCTCGATGATGCTCAGTGTCTCATTGGCCAGCTTGATGGAATCGTCGAGCTCGAGGCGAATCTCGGGGCAGTTTCGCACGTGCAGCCCCTTGGCGACAAATCTCTGGATCCGTCCCGCGGCGTCGCGGAGACCAGCCATTGTGCGCCGCCCGACCGCGTCGCTCCCATAAACGCTGATGAACACCCTGGCGACCTGCAGATCGCCGCTCATCTCGACGCGCGTAACACTGCTCATATCGGCGATGCGCGGATCGTTGAGTTTGGTGTGGATCGCGTCGCTGACGATACCTCGCACCGTGCTGGCCATTTTCTGCGCTCTTCGCGACATCGATTCCGGCCCGCGGAGGCCGCCTTGCTAAAACGTTTCCGATTCGTAATCGATCAGGGTCGCATGATGCTGCGCGCGCACCCAATCGACGATCTTGTCCAGACAGCGATGGACGTAGCGCGCTTCGTTCGCGATCATCGCGACCCCAAGCACCGCCCGCTGCCACACGTCCAGAGCGTCGATCTCAGCCACCGAAACGTGAAAAGTGTTGTGCAATCGCTCTTTCATGCTCTTGACGACCCGGCGTTTATCCTTGAGCGAATGAGCGCCGCGTATCGCCAACTCCAACCTCAGAACTCCGACCGTCATTGGTTTCCCAACTCGGGCGCCTTGCGATGTGCGCCTTTCAATGGCGGGGCGCTGATCATCCCGTCGAACGGGTCAATCGTGAACATCCGAAACGAATCATCGACCTGGCGATAACTGATGGTTCCGATGCTGTGCAGGATGTCGACCAAATACTTACCGTCGCTTTTGTCCACACCATAGAAGTCGCATTCCTCCATCAACTCCGCGTCGTCAAAACCGAAGTCCCTCGTACGCCCGACGAAGTTCACAACGTCTCTCAGGTGGCAGTTGTAGGGCAGAAACTGCGGCGTCAATATGGACCATGCGTCCTTCTCGATCTGGACTTCGTACCGTCGAGCTATGTTGATCTTCCCGCCGGAGCGAACGACCGCGACGTCTGTCGCCGCGTCGGGACGGAAGTAGTCCGCTGCGGCGACCCCCGCAGCCTTGGCGGCGGAACTCTCAATCATGCGACGCAAGGGGTCGTAACCAAATGCCCGGAATCTCCTCTTCACCTAGCGATCGTTGACGGGGATCATCACCACGAAAACGTGGGTCCCGATTTCCAAATCGACCGCCTCCGGCACTTCGACACGCTCCGTTCCGTCCTCACGAATCCAGTCGAACCCGACGGTGTCCCTGCCGGCCTCAGCACGGTGATACGCGATCGCGTCGACCGGAACCGAATTGACGTAGACACCTTCCTTGCCCCGTTGGTCCAACCTCATCGGCAGGAACCCAAATCGATTGGACGACACCGCCGGCGTCGCACCCTCACCCGTGTTCCGCACCGGCTTATCCAACACCACGGGACGCGGCCCCTTGCTCGAACCATCGTCGTCGAACGCTCCTTCGATCATCGGCAAAGCGTATTTCTTTCCCACGAAGATCAGGCAGACCAGTACGGCTGCCACGTAGGACATCTTCTTGACGACCGCAAAGGGGTCGACCCGTGTTTGCCCGGCTGCGAACGGCGATTTCCCGCGGTCCGCCCGCCGGGTTTTGGATGCGGGGTTCTTCTTTACCGCAGAGTCGGCATCTCCATCGCCACTGTTGGCGTCGGAGAAGAGAAAATCCAGCCCATCCTGATCGTCCCGTGGGACTTCCGCCTCGCGACCGCAGTACGCGCAACGAACGACTTTCCCCGCGTCCTCGTCCTTCGCACGAACGGTATGACCACAGTCCGCTTTGAACTCAATCATGGCTGCCAAATCAGAGCCCGCTCACCACCCGACCTACAATGTCCGCGCGGTCTTGACGATCTCGATCGCCTGGATGACGTCTCCCGACTTCACATCGTCGAATCCCTCGAATCGAATCCCGCACTCCATCCCTGAGCGCACTTCCTTAACGTCGTCCTTGAAGCGACGCAGCGATCCCACCTTGCTGTTATCTCGAACCACGACGCCGTTACGAACCAGCCTCAACAAATGGCCGCGCTGGACGACGCCGTCCGTCACGATACACCCGGCGATATTGCCCACCTTGGAGATGTTGAACACCTCGCGAACCTCGCACGATCCACGTGTCTCGATACGCTCGTCCGGCGCGAGCAGGCCTTCCAACGCTTTCTTGATGTCCTCGCCGGCTTGGTAGATCACCTTGTAGTGGCGAACGTCTACGCCCTTCTCTTCCGCAAGTCGTTTCACCGCGGGACCAGGCAACACACGGAACGCGACGATGATCGCGTCCGACGCGTCAGCCAGAAGTACGTCGCTGTCGTTTACGGCGCCGACCCCGGCATGGCGAATGCTCAGCTTCACTTCGTCCGACGGGATTTGCGACAACATGCTGCGCAACGCGTCAACCGAGCCGTCGACGTCGGCTTTGATGATGATATTCAGTTCTGGAATGTCTCCGGCATCGCGGCGTTTGACGACATCCTCAAGCGTGCGAACACGCTGTGACTGACTCCGACCCTCGCGAACCCGGCGACGGCGCGCGTCTTCCGCCACGGTCTTGGCGCGTTGGAGCGACTTGACCTGATAGAACTTGTCCCCGGCCACCGGAACCTCGTCGAGTCCCCAGACTTCGGCGGGGACGGATGCGCCCGCCTCCTTCAACCGCCGCCCCTT
>JAJDDS010000342.1 GCA_029260195.1 Phycisphaerae bacterium | reverse complement strand
TAGTGGCCAGCATCACACGGGAACCGGGCGGACGGCGGACGATTCAATTCATGGCGTCCGACAAGCGGCGGCGGAGCGTCCGGCTGGGCAAGGTGTCCCAACGCACCGCCGAAGCGGTCAAGCTGCGCGTCGAGCACCTCGTAACCGCCACCATCACCGGGCACGCCGTCGAACCCGAAACCGCCCGCTGGGTGGTCGAGCGCGACGCCGCGATGCTGGACAAGCTGGCGGCGGTGGGGCTGACTCCGAAACGCGACAGCGCGGCGCTCGGTGCGTTTCTCGACGGCTATGTGGAATCGCGCCACGACGTGAAGGCGTCCACCGCGACGGTCTACGGCCACACGAAGCGAAACTTGCTCGCGTTCTTCCCCGCCGACAAGCCCCTGCGCGACATCACACCGGGAGACGCCGATAGCTGGCGGCTGTCCCTGATCCGGTTGGGACTGGCGGACAACACCATCCGGCGGCGGTGCGGTGTCGCCAAGCAGTTCTCCGGCGCCGCCGTTCGACGCAAGTTGATTCCGGTGAACCCGTTCGCCGATCTCGTCGCGGCTGTCCGGGGAAACCCAAGCCGGTACCGATTCATCACACGCGAGGAGACGGCACAAGTGGTCGAAGCCTGCCCGGATGCCGAATGGCGGCTGATCGTGGCTCTGAGTCGCTATGGTGGCTTGCGGTGCCCGTCTGAGAGCTTGGGGCTGCGCTGGGGCGACGTCGATTGGGCAATGAACCGCATCACCGTCCGAAGCCCCAAGACCGAACACCACGAAGGCGGCGAGAGTCGGATCATCCCGCTGTTCCCTGAACTGCTGCCACCGCTGCGCGAAGTGTTCGAGCAAGCCGAACCTGGGGCGACGCGAGTCATCACCCGGTACCGTCCGTCCACCCAGAACCTGCGGACGCAGTTTCATCGCATCATCCGAAAGGCCGGGATGGAGCCGTGGCCGAAGCTGTTCCAGAACCTGCGGTCGAGTCGTGAGACGGAGTTGGCCGAACGGTGGCCGTTGCACGTCGTCTGCGCATGGATCGGGAACTCCCAAGCCGTCGCGGCTAAGCACTACTTGCAAGTGACCGACGATCACTTCGAGCGCGGCGCGATGAGCGCGGAAGAGCCCGCTCCAAAAGCGGTGCAGAATCCGGTGCAGCATGCGCACGCACCGGCTTGCACGTCGGTGAACGCCGAAAGCCCCAACCGCGATGACGGTATCGAAAACAACGATACGCACTCAGGTGCAAGTGCGTTCAACGGTACGGAAACGGCGGAACTGGGCGGTAAGGGACTCGAACCCCCGACTTCCTGCGTGTAAAGCAGGCGCTCTAGCCAACTGAGCTAACCGCCCGAGTTCATGTCTGCCGCTGACGATCGGACTCTACCACATGGTCCACCGTGGGCAAAGGGGCGATTGAGCGGTCGTCGGGTCCGCAACTCAATCGGGCACCCCAGGTTCAACAGGTAGAGGGATCTGGTGGGTCGGCGCGCACGGGTCCAGAACTCCGTGCGCCGCTTGCGTCCCGGGTGTCGCAGCCTCACCCGATCGCGCTAAGGGGCGCCGCAAGTGATCACCTCGATGATGGCGGGGTCGGAGACAGCGGAGTCACATTGGCCTGTGGAACTGAGGGTGTAGACGCCCGAATCGGCTACCGTCGCGTTGGGTATCGAGAGGATGAAGCTGGTCGCGCCGGCGATGGGTTGTTCGTCCTTCGACCACTGGTAGGACACGTTGCCGTCCGCCGAAGCGATCAGGAAAATGGTGCCGCCGACGCATACTTCGCCGCTGGCTGGGTGCAGCGTGAAGACGGTGGGTGTGTGGAACTCAAGTTCAGCCCCGTCCGACGTGGTGCTACTTGGGCAGCTATCGGTCACGACGCAACTGTAGAGTCCAAGGTCGGAGTCGTCGGGTGCGGGGATTGTGAGGATCTGTGATGTTGCGCCGAAGAGGGCGTTTCCGTCACGCTGCCATTGATACGAGAAGGGGCCGGCGCCGGTCGCATCGACGGTGAACTGCAGGGCGGATCCGGGACAGGTGATGACGTCTTCGGGGTGTGCCGTGATGATGGGCGCCTGGGCGACGCCGAACTCGGCGTCTTGGGACGCGACGACGCCGCAGCGATCGAAGACCAGCGCGGTGTATGTACCCGCCTGTGCGGGCGTGGCAAAGTTGATGTTGAAGATTGGATCGGTGGCGCCGGGAATGGGGTCGCCTTCGAAGAGCCATTGGTATTTGACGTCGAGCCCCGTGGCGTGCACTTCGAACAGAGCGGATCCGTTGGTGCAGGCGGCGGTGTTTTCGGGTTGTTGCGTGATGGTGACGCCGCACGGTCCGGTGTGGAGCAGGACGAGCGCGCCATAGTCGGCGAAGTCAACGTCGAGGTCGCCGTCGAGGTCCGCGGGCTCACATCCGGATGGGGTGGAACCGCCGGGTCCGGTGACGCAATCGAGGAAGCCAGCCACATCGGTGAGATCGAGGTCGGCGTCGTTGTCGAGGTCGCCGAGCCCTTCGCACTCATCGGGTGTATCATTTCCGTTGAGGTCATGGAGCGTGTTTTCGGCGATGTCGCATTCGTCCGGGACGAGGTTCTTGTCACAGTCTTGGCTGAAGGCGGACAGGATGTCGTCGTGGTCGCCCACGCCGTTTTCGTTGCAGTCGACCTGCTCGACGTCGCGCGGGGCGACGTTGATGGTGACCGACGACGCCGAAGATTGGCCGTCGGCGTCTAAGGCTGTGAGGGTGAGCGTGTGCTGCCCGACGGAAAGTCGATCGTACTGCAAGATGCGTCCCTGTGTCAGTTCGCCGTCGAGGTTGGAGGACCAGGTCATGTCCTCGTTCGCGAGCATGAGGTCTTCGTGGTCCCAGGTCGTCCCGTGCAGCAGAATCGGGGAGAGGGCGGTAAAGGTGTCGCCTTCGTTGGGATAGATGATTTCGACATGGGGTGGGTGAGGATCGCCCATCCACAGGTGTCCCAGGTCCGTGACGGTCGTATTCATCCCATCGGAGCTGAGCAACCGCAGCCGCCCTTGTCCGGACCTGCTTCCGGCGATGTGGCGGGGATCAAGGTCGTAATGGTTGCCGGTAATGAGGACACGCAGTGGGAACCAGCTTTGGCCGCCGTTGTGGCTGTAGAGGAGCGCGTGCGTCAGGTCGTCCCCGTCGGGATCCGTGGCGTTCCATTGAATGCGTGTGGGTTTGTCGAGGCGCGCACCGAATGCCGGCTGGGTGAATCGGGCGACGGGAGCGGTGGCGGACCTTTTCCGTTCGGCGAGGACACTGCCGTCGCGGGCGTCGCGGACGACGACGCGTTGGATTTCGGAATTGTCGGCCGCGTTGCCGGCGGGGATGAGCACGTCGAAGGACGAGGTCGGGTATTGCTCGTTTGGCGCATCGCATCGGTCGGACGCGGTCATTGTATTGATCGCGACGCTACGGACCGGGGCGGCACCCGGCGCGGGTGAAGCGTAGGCTTCGAGTACGACGTTGGGCGCGTTCAGGTTGGCTGTCGGGGT
>JAJDDS010000341.1 GCA_029260195.1 Phycisphaerae bacterium | reverse complement strand
CTTGATCTCGCGGTCGTGATCGTCCGTCTTCGGCCGCAGACGCACCTCCTTCAGGATATTTTCGTGGCTTTGCTGCTGCTTCTGCTTCTTCCGCTGATCGTACTTGTGTTTCCCCCAATCGATAATGCGACAGACGGGTGGGGTTTCGTTCGGCGACACCTCGACCAGATCCATTCCGGCCTCCTGCGCCATACGCATGGCTTCCGCCGTCGGAACGACTCCGTGCTGAACATTCTCCTGGTCGATCAGACGTATAGGTGAGAGTCTGATCTCCTCGTTTGTACGACATGCCTTGGCGATGATACGGTCAACTCCACTACGTCAAACTGGCTGGGCAGCCACCGGCGACGCGCCCGTCGCGCCTCGCTCACTGTGGCCTTTGGTCAGGATCTCCTCCAGACAACCCTGAACAAAACTCTCGATCGGGAAGCTGCCGAGCGTCTTGCCCTCGGCGTTGTTCACGTTGATCGTCTTCTCCGACGCCTCCTGCTCCCCAACGACGACGATGTACGGAACTTTCCGCGCCCGCATCTGGTGCTTCTTCGGACCGATCCGATCGTCCGAGTCGTTCAACTCCGACCGAAGACCGGCTTCGAGAAGATTCTCATGCACCTGCCGCGCGTATTCGACACTTTTTTCGCTGATCGTCAACACCGCCACCTGCACCGGCGCCAACCACAACGGAAATGCGCCCGCAAAGTGCTCGATCAGTATCCCAACGAACCGCTCCATACTCCCGAACGGCGCACGGTGGATCATGATCGGCCGATGCTCGCGGTTGTCACTCCCAACGTACGTCAGCCCGAACCGCTCAGGCAGCGAGTAGTCCACCTGCACCGTTCCAAGTTGCCACTCGCGACCGATGCAGTCCTTCACCATGAAGTCGATCTTCGGCCCGTAAAAAGCAGCCTCACCAATCTCCTCCGTGAATTCAAGCCCCAACGCGACCAGCGCCTGCCGAAGGCTGTCGCTCGATGCGTCCCACTTTTCCTGCTCCCCGATGTACTTGTCAGACGCGGGATCGTTCAACCCCAGCCGCAGCGAATAGTCCTCGAAATCGAGCGTCTTGAGAACCAGCAGCGTCAGCTTGACCGTCTTCTGAATCTCCGCCTGCAACTGCTCCGGAGTGCAGAACAAATGCGCGTCGTCCTGCGTGAACCCACGCACGCGCACCATCCCCGCGATCTCACCGCTCTGCTCGTAGCGATACACCGTCCCGAACTCAGCCAACCGCACCGGAAGATCCCGATAGCTCCGTGGCTGAGCTTTGTAGATCTGAATATGGAACGGGCAGTTCATCGGACGCAGCAGATACTCCTCGCCGTCCATCTCCAACGGCGGGAACATCCCGTCCTTGTAATGCGGATAGTGACCGCTGCACCGGAACAGCTCAGCCTTCGCGATGTGCGGCGTGTAGACCGGCTCGTACCCCAGCTTAATCATCTCAGCCTTGAGGAAGTTCTCCAGCAGCGACCGGACGAGCGCCCCCTTCGGCATCCACAGGATCATCCCGCTGCCAACCATATCGCTCGTGGTGTACAGCCCGAGCTGCCGACCGAGCACACGATGGTCCCGCTTCTTCGCTTCCTCCAGACGTTGCAAGTACTGATTCAGCGCCTTCTTCTTGAAGAACGCCGTCCCGTACACCCGCTGCAACGACTTTTCGTTCGCGTCACCGCGATAGTAGGCCGCGCTGATCTGCCGCACCTTGAACGCACCGATCCAACCCGTCGATGGCACGTGAGGACCGCGACACAAATCCTCGAAATCCTCGCCGCGCTTCTCGCCGGTGACGTAGAAGCTCAGCGCGTCTCCGTCAGCCCGCTCCGCGTTGTCGATCTTGTACTCATTCCCTTCCTCCGCCAGTTTGGGCATCGCCTCGCCGCGGGGCATTTCGTAGCGACAGAAAGGCCGATCAGCCGCGATGATCCGACCCATCTCTTCCTCGATCCGCTCGAACGCGTCCGGCGTGATCGATTCGGCCAGATCGACGTCGTAGTAGAATCCGTCCTCGACCGGCGGACCGTAGACCAACTTGGCAGCCGGGAAAACCTTGCAGACAGCCTCCGCCATCACGTGCGCGGCGCTGTGGCGCAGTACGTTGAGGCTCTCCTTGGACTCGTCGTTCTTGGTGAGAATCTGCAGGGCGCAATCGCCCGGAAGGGCGCGATCGAGATCGATCGTCTCGGCATGTCCGTTGATCGTGAAGCGACCCGCCACCGCGTCTTTCGCCAGACGCGGCCCGATACCGGACGCCACGTCGAGCGTGGTCGTCCCGTCTTCAACTTGCAGGGTCTTTCCGTCAGGAAGGGTGATATTCAGCAATCCGTCTCCGACATATCCGGGGTCATCTGCTACTCCGTAAAAACAAACGACGACTCAAAGCGTCCGACGCCCACGAGCCCGCCGGGGTGGATCATGTTGATCTCAGCCCGATCGCATGGCTAACGTGTTTGGAGCGTCATAAACCAGAGCCGTCAATCAACATTCGTTCGCCGCCGGAATCCCGGCCCCCGGACGCCCGTTACCGGACCGCCAGGATACACCTGCAATATATAGCACATCGGCCGCCCAGGTCAAGAAAGTTGACCATTCCGCCGGCCCGACACCCGTTTTCGCCGGGCGACAAGACGCGCTCTACCGAACCTCGCCCTTCCCGCAGCACCGGGCTCCGCCCGAGGGCCACCCCAACCGAGCAATACGCGCTCGAGGTTCGACTTCACACGACCGAAGTTGAGCGGATCACTTCATCCGAGGGGACCGGACGACCCGGAACGTCCGCGTGCGTCTGCCCCCACCGCATCACCGATCCCGACACCGAATTTCCCGCTCACTCCCCCTTGGCGTGCGCACACCGTCGCCCGCTGCGACGCCGTGGTCATCCTTGGACCAAGCTCCCACGCCGGCTACGGCTGCGCGGGCAGGCACGCGGCGCCCGCCCAGACTTGCGTGGACGGTGGAATGCCATTGATCAACTGCTTGAACGCCAGCAAATCCAGTGGGTTGACCTCGCCACTGCGGTTCTGTCGACGAAGTCCTCGATCACGCCCACGGGCGGCGTCGCGATGTCATTGACGTACTGTTTGAACTTCAGCAGGTCGAGCGGGTTCACGCAGCCGCTCTGATGGACGTCGGCGGGGAGGTCGCCGGTGTCGATCGAATCCTCGTAGGGCACGCCGTCACACTGGTTGCGGGCGCTCACGCTGATCGTGGTCCATGCCTGCAGTGTGATGTGGCCGGAGAGGTTGATCGTAACCTGCGGAAAGTTGACCACGATCCCTGTGATCGCCGGCGGCGTCCCCGCAGTGTCGGTGATCGAGAACGCCGAGGCGTCCAGCGGCCCGCCGTCGTCGTTTTCCATGGGCGTCGGGAAACAAAAGGTGACGCTTTCCAGGCCGATGATGGTCGAACCATCCGCGCTCTCCCGACGAGCGTCGATGTACCCGTCATAAGCGCACTCATCAAAGGGATTGACCGGGGCCCCCGGTATCAACCCGCTGATCGGATAGTGGTGACCCATGTCAACGATCCCGCTGTCAGCCACCTCATCCGTCCGCGTGGTTCCGTCGACCAGCGCCGACGTCCGATCGCCGGCGTCGACGCAGGGGCTATCCGCCACCTGTCCGGCCGCCGTCTGACTCAAGTAATAGCACCCCACCGGCCCCGAAACGAACAGCGGGTCCGCATCGATGTTGCCACCCCCGTCAATGGTGCCTGCCCCCAGACCGCCCTGGACGTTGCTGAAGCTGACGGTGACAGCGCTTCCCCCCGTTGCTGATTTCATCGGGGCTGTCCCCCCAAAGGATGCAGTTGGTCACCATCGGGCTACTCTCGAAGGTGTACATCCCGCCGCCATTCTCGGCGCTTCCGCCGGTGATGGTGAAGCCGTCGAGAACGGTGTCCGGACCCTCCCCGCTGATGCACTTGACGACGCTGTCGTTGAGGCCGCTCCCATCGACAGTCGTCACGGACCACCGTTCGTGCTGTGTATGGTGATCGCCTTGCCGTTGAAGTTGATAAGCTCGTTGTAGGTCCCGTCGGCCACGAGAACGTCTTCCCCATCCGCAGCCGCGTCGATCCCCGCCTGAATCTTGCAGAACGGGTCCACCTCGCTGCCCGTCCCTCCGGGGCAGTTGTCATCATCCACGTACCACGTGGGTGCGTACGCAGTCCCTGCCGACAGCATGAGGCCTGCCATGATCGATGCTGTTCGTTTCATGACACTACCTCCGAATTCAGTTGTGACGTGCTGAAGGGCCGACGCCCCGCCACCGACAACCATTCTACCAGAGCCGCGAGCCAAGTTCGCCCGAAATAAGGCGATTTGGCCAAGTGCGGCCCGCAATGCGACCTGACACATCGGATACGCCGCGTCCCACGCCGATCAACCCTGACCCGCGACGGTTCCGTCGGCGGTGGTACTCGCCATTTCCGCGGTGGCGTGGGGAAACACGCTTGTGTTATCCGCGGTTTCGTCCAGAATACCCACGCCCGGCGGCGGGCAAGATCACTCAAATCCGACGAACCTGTAGAGGGAGGACACACATGATTCCGGTCACCGAGTTGTGGCTGCCGATTCTGCTGTCGGCGGTGTTCGTGTTTATCGCAAGTTCCATCTTCCACATGGTGATCCCCATCCACAAGGGCGACTTCAAGAAGATGCCCGGT
>JAJDDS010000035.1 GCA_029260195.1 Phycisphaerae bacterium | reverse complement strand
TAACTCCCTGGAATCGCTGAACGGAACGGTTTCGCCATTCGGGTATGAAAGCGTGACGTCGAAGTCCACTTTAATCGTCACGAGCGTCAGCAGTCCCTCGAGACCGGTTGCGGGGATCAGCGCCATCAATTCGTCACGGGTGAGTTCGTTGATTACCTCGACGGAGATCGACTCGCCGGTGTCGACGCCGACCGGTTCTGGGAGGTTGAGAAAACCATCGCCGTCGGTATCCTCGAGATCGCTCGCACCTCCGGACGCGGGCGGAGCGATGGGGCAACCGGCGTTGATCCCGACAAGAATCAACAGCGCCAAACACAACTTTACCTTCATGATTATCTCTCCAAGGGTCTGTGAGTTCTTTAACGAATAACCGTGCGGTGACGACCGGCGCCCCGCGATGGCGCCCGTCGCGGGTCGCCACTTGCTCCCCGGCACTTACCGGGCCTTATTCCTGATAGAGCGGACCAAGAGGCGCGTCAAGGCAATTCCGTCTGTGGGCTCTAACGTTCGCCGCGAAGCCGGTCGATAGCGCCGCGGGCACCGCCGTCGGCGGGATCCAATCCCGCCGCCCGCTCATAATGTACGATTGCCTCGTCGACCCGCCCCAAGCGCTCCAACGCGACCGCGAGATTGAAATCCGCGTTGGCTCGATCCGGCTCGGCCACCAATGCAGCCTGGTAGTGCGGAATCGCCTCCGCGTACCTGCCTGAGAGCGATAACGCGTCCGCCAGAAACTGGCGCAAACGCGGCGCGTCCGGATGAATCGCGGCTGCACGCTCAAAATGCGGGATGGCTTCGTCGAGTCGACCAGCCGACGCGAGGGTCGCGCCCAGGTTACCCTGTTGCCCCGCTCGAAGCTCCGCCTCTGGATTGATCGGCCAATTGACGTATGTGGCTGCAATCGCTGTGAAGCCCAACCCCGATACCAACCCCCGCCATCGCCTCAACTCCGCCCGGCTGACGCCCTCGACCACGCCGGCACCGGCGAACATGGCGACGATCGGGACCAGCGGATACCGATAGCGGCTGAAAACGTAGAACATCGCCACCGAAGCGGCGGACACGAGGATCAAAGCGTACAGCAATCCCAACTCCCGGCGTCGGGTCCAGGTCAGCCAAGCGCCGAGCACCGCCAGCGGGCACAGCACGCCGAAATGCCAGACGCGTCCCGCGACCCCTAGCAGCGGCGACGCGTCACGATAGATGTAGTAGCTCTCCGTGTCCGGAATCTCGAATCGGTTCCACACAAGCCACCATTTGCGGCAGGTGAGTTTGACCCAATCGGCGGGATCGGAACGAATGTAGGCGCGTGACCGGCCCATCCAGTAGTCCGACACGTCCCGCGGGGAAAGCTTGCGGCCGGTCTCGCGTTCGGCGATCTCGGAGGCGTCTGTTCGTTCGAATTCGGGGGTTTCGCGGCCGGGGATCATGGGTTTGTATCTGCCGTCGGCGCCTGCGTGGTTGCCCATGTAGAAGTTGGGTCCCATTTGGAACGTCGTCGGCGAAAAAGCCCCCCCCGTGCGCCAGTTGTGATACCCCACCGGCAGCAGCACGACGGTGAGTCCAGTGACAAACAGTGTCACCATCGCCCAACGGTCTCGGTTAGTCTCTGCGTGGCGCAACAGCAGCCATCCCAGAACCACCGGGACCAACGCCATCGCATTCTCCCGCGTCAGCGCTAGCGCCCCCAGCATCCAACCCGCGACGAGCCCGACCCATCGGCGTTTTGGTCCCGTGCTCCAGGCGAGCGCGCACAGCAGCCCCGCCATCAGCGCGAAACCGAGCGACGCCTTCTGGATGATCCCGTCGAAGTAGATGGCTGGCGGATAGAGCGCCAGCATCACGGCGGCGACAAGCCCAGCGCGATGCGACAACCATCGCCCTCCGGCCAACCCCACGCCGACGCAGCCAGCGGCGCCCAGCACGCACTGCACGACGCGGGGCGTCCAGACACCTGCGCCGAACACCTTGTAGATGACTGCGAGGAAATAGGGATAGAGCGGGGCTTGATAGAACGCGTCCGGCCACCACCACTCGCCCGCAGCCAGGCGTCGCGCCCAGGCGTCGTACCCCTTCGCGTCGCCGACGAGGTGGTCGAAGTAGATCAGGTCACGGATTTGGAACAGGTAGATGATGCGAACGATCAGCGCCAGCGCGAAGACGGCGACCCACCCCCACATGCGACGACGGCGATGGTTGGCGTCATCGCTCGCCATCGACGATCCGCCACGCGTACGCATGCTTGGTGATTTCGTACCAACTGTCCACCGGCCCCGCCGGAAGATTGTCGATTCGCCGCGACGCGGCGAACGCGTACTCCGGGTAGATCAGCGGTATGAACACCGCGTCCCGCTCGGCCCCGACGCACGCGAATCGCAGATGCGTTCCTGACTGGCGCGCGTCCGGTTCCGCAATCGCTTTCTCGATCATCTCGTCCACGCGCGGATTGCTGTATCCCATGTGGTTCTGGCTGCCGTTGGTGTGGAACTTGCGGTAGATGTTTCCGACGGGGTCAGCCAACCCGCCCCATCCGCCGATGAAAGCGTCGAACGACTCTCCCATGTTCGACGCGTTGCGGTTGTAACCGGCATTGTCGAAGAGGTTGAGTTCCACTTCCACACCGACGCCCGCGAGTTGACGCTTCAGTATATCGGCTGCGCTACGGCGAAACGCCTCGTCCTTCCAAACGACGAGCCGGAGGGCCAGTCGCAATCCGTCCTTCACGCGAAGTCCATCCAGCCCCGTCTTCCAGCCGGCGTCGTCGAGCAGCGTCCGGGCGACGCCAGGTTGGGCGCGAATCTCGACCGGGAGGCAGCTACGTAACCCCATAGGTGATCCGGGAACCAGAGGGGATGATGCTCGTTTCGCCAGCCCGCGCGCCGCGATCTCTACGAATGGCGTTCGGTCGATCGACTTGGCGATGGCTTGGCGTACGCGTGCGTCTTGGTAAGTCGGGTTGCGGAGATTGATCGGCATCCCGCGCCACGCGCCGGACTGGTAGCGACGAACCGCGCCGGGGCCCAGCTTGTCGAACAGTGACAGGTGTTGACCCTTGACGTTTCCGAAATCGAGTTCGCCGCGTGCAATAGCCTTGGCGCGGGCTTCGTCGTCGGCGATCGTCACCAGCTTGACGCGCTTGATCGCGGGCGCACCCTCGTGGTAGCGAGGATCAGCCCGCAGCCACAACACGTTCGCGGATTCGCGGCGATCGAACATGAACGCTCCGGTGCCGACGGGCGTGTCGTTGAAGGCGGCCGTCGCGAGGTCCGCGCCGTGCAGGATGAGTCGCGGGAGCATGGGCACCTCGCTGAGTCTCCCGTCGATGTGCGGATCAGGACGCTTCATGGTGACGACGACGCGATGCTGGCCGTCCACTTTCCACGAGCCCATGCTGGTCAGGTCTTTGTCCAGGTCGGTCGGGGTCTTGTGGTCGAACAGCACGTCGAACGTAAACGCGACGTCATGTGCGGTGAACGCGGCGCCGTCGTGCCACACCACGTTTTGCTTCAGGTCGAGCGTCAGCGTCAGCAGGTCTTTCGAGAACTTGGCGGACCGCAACAGGTCGAACTCGATTTGCCCGGTCGAGCTGACACGGTAGAGGCGATTGAAGATCATGCAGCTCGCTTCGCACCACCCGTGCGTCTTGAGCATGGGATTGAGTTTGTCGACGCCGAGACCGGCCGCGTAGTACAGCGTGTCCGCCGCCCGCTGATCAATCGGCTCACCCGCCGGCGCGACCGGCGCCAACGCAACCAGAACCAGACCCCAAATCGCGAAACAAAGGTTGAGACGACTCATGGTGACACCCTCCTTGTTCGATCGCCCTGCTGCCATGTTTCGTGAATGACACGACTGACGAGCCGCGTGCTTCAGCCCGCGCGGGCGTCCGCGCAAGCTGAAGCTTGCGGCTCGCATTGTCGCGGAACTTGCGAAACGCGCTACTACGATACCACCTCACCGCAACGCGGCAATCAATGCGAACTGCCCCTCACCCGGCGACCGGCGGTGCGAATAGTACCGCTCGTCGCAAATCGTACACACGCCGGCTACGTCGATGCGATCGGGTTTCAACCCGCCCGCTTGCAACTGCATCGCGTTGGCTTTCGCCAGATCGAGAAACATGGCGTCGTCCCGAATCTCGACGATCGAGGCGGTGTCCTGCCCGGCTGCTGCGAACGTCGAGACCGCGTCCTCTTTCACCTCGTAGCAGCAGACGCCCGCGCAGGGGGACACGGCTGCCAGGAGTGACTCGACTTGACACTCGTACAGCAATCCCATGTGTCGGAGCAGCGCCTGCGCCACCCCCCGGGCGGTTCCGCGCCAGCCCGCGTGGGCGACGCCGACGGCGCGTTTGTTCGGATCGTAAACCAGGACGAGACAGCAGTCGGCGCTCAGCGCCATCAGCGGCGTGCCGACGTCGTCGGTCACCATCCCGTCGACATTTGGGACGCGCGATTGCGACTCCGCCCGCCCACAGCCAACGCGATCCCCGGTCACCACCGCGATGCCGGCTCCGTGGACCTGCTGCCCGACCGTCAATTTGTCGAATGAGAGCGAGAGCGCGTCGCAGAGTTTCCGGCGGCGCGCCACGGTCTCCGCGGTATCAGCCCCAACAGTCAGCGCCATGTTCCGCCCGCGCTGTGTGACCGCGTGCGCCAATCCGGCTTCACGCGCCAGCAGGGGTGATGTCCAGACTTCCGATCGCTCATTTGCCACGCCTCGGGGCTCCTATCCGCAGCGCGCGTTCACGCGGCGCTCTATGCTCGTCACGCACGAGGGGTGACGCTACAGGTCCGTGGGGCAACGCACCAGGTCGGTGGGTCAACGCGGATTGACCTTCAACAGCACCTTGATGTTCCCGGGGTCCGCAGATGCGCTGAACGCTTCGATGCCCTGCTCGATCCCGTACACCCGCGCCACCATCGATGACACATCCACCGCCCCCCG
>JAJDDS010000340.1 GCA_029260195.1 Phycisphaerae bacterium | reverse complement strand
GTTCCGGGAGGGTAGTCGACGGCGTTGTACGCCTCGATCAGCAGGAAGGTCGAGGTCCCATTTTCGAGTTGGTTGGTAGCACCCATAGGGAAGTCGACGCCCGGAACCGAGTTGTCGCCGAGCACGAAAACGCCGTCGCCGGGGACGGTGAAGGTGTCGAGCATCCAGACGTCGTCGATCCTGCCTTCTTGTCCGAGGCTGGTGTGGTCGCCCTCGATGACGACGACGGCGTGGCCAGCCAGCTCTATCCCTCCGGGGCCGAATAATTCGATGAACTCCAAGTCGTCGATGCTGACGTCGTCGCGATGGACCTCGTTGAGTTTGAGTGCCAGCAGCGGCCCGCAGTCCTCGGCGGCGCAGGACGAGCCGTGTCCGCGGTAGTCGCCGAAGAGTACGGCGCAGTCGTAGGCGTCCTCGATGACGCAGGCGCCGCCGATGACGCAGCAGGCACCTTCGAGCGGAGTGCCGCATGCTGGCACTCCATCGCAAGACGCTCCCGCGCCGAAGAACTCCCCACCGGCGTCGCCGCAATCGGATTGAATGAGTCCGATGCATTCGCCGTTGGGTAGGCAGCAGGCGCCGTTCACTATGGGACACACGATGTCGCACGTCGTGGCGTCGCCCGCGTAGCTACCGCCCGCGTCGTCGCACGTTGGCTGTTCGATCGCGGGCAGGCAGAGACCGTCGGGCAGGCAACAAGCACCGAACAGCGCGGGAAAGGGGTAATCGTTGAGCGCGCCGGGCGTGCCGTCGGCGCCGAGTCCGCCATCGGTTGTGACGGCCCACGGACCGACGCCGTTGGGGAGGCGCTGGAGGACGACCTCGCCAGCCGGATCGCCGTCGTCGGGGGACTCGTCTATGACGCCAATATCCTCGAAGGCGTATCCGGCGGCTGGGCCGTCGACGGCGACGAACGATCCGCCGTAGGAGACGGCATCCAGCACGACGCCGCCGGAGTCGACCAGGGCGACGGCGTCGGGATCGCCGTTTTGGATGCCCTCGACGGTGAACGCGACCCAATCCACCCGCGGGACCTCGGCTGACCCGATGACGAAGTAGCCGTCGGCGGGAACCGTTCCCTGCAATTCGATCTCGCGGTACACGCCGAACTGTTGCGCGTCGCCGTTGTAGAGTGCCAATACGAGCCCGGACAAAGGGTAGCCGGCGGCGGCGTTCAGTTCAATGTACTCCGCGGAATCGAAACCGACCTGATTGTAGTCGATCTCGTTGATAACGATCCCAATCTGCGCGTCGCACTGAACGGCATCGCACGCGACGTCATCTCCTCCGTAGGCGCCCGCGGCGATGGCGCATGTGTACGCATCGGTAATCGCGCAGTCGCCCGTGGGGATGCAGCATGCGCCGGTCGCGGGCGACGGGCACGGCGGCACCTGGTCGCACGGGGTGTTGTCTCCGCCATAGGCTCCAGAGATCGCCAGACAGTCATCTTCCGGGATCACGGCACATTGTCCGTTCGGAAGACAGCACGCACCGATCAATGGCGGAAGGCACGCCGGGAGCGCTACGAAGTCTTCATTATAATCCGTCGGCACCCAGCCGGGGCTTCCCAAGCCGACGCCACTGTAGGACTGACGTACGCCGACCGCGTTTCCCGGCCCCGAATAGGGCCACACGATCAAGTGGTCGTTGCCCTCCGCGTCCAGATCGGCTTCGAAGATGCTAAGGAAAAGCTCCTTGATGCTCTGCGAGGCAGCCGGAATCGGTGTCCAGAAATCCTCCGGTCCGAGGACGACCGCGTCCAGCAAGACGTCGCCTGCACCGAAGAGCAACAGTCGCGTACCGGTGAACATGTTCTCGTAGCGGTCGTGCGGAATGCGGACGATGTCGCTCTCGTCCAGTCCCCATTCGCATCGAAAGGCCTCGTCGGACTCCGGCGTCAGTCCGCCCGGCGCGATCATGCGCATGGTCCAGGCTGGTATGAGCGCTGGCGTGCCGTCGAGGACGAGGTTGTCAGTTGTGTCCGTACCGGTTCCGATGGATCCGTCGAGGCGTACGAGCTCTATGTCGGCGTTTGAATGATTGAAGATTTCGACGAATTCGTAGACGCGCTGATCTTGTGGCGACTGGAACGTACCGGGCGAATGCATGATCTCGCTGATCACCACACCGCCGACCTGGACCAGTAGTTCCTGAAACGCCGGCGGGGAAATGCGATCAAGCGTGTCGATCGCGTCGAATTCGAATGCGTCAACGCCGTTGAAGCCGGCGGCGGGCAGATACGTAAGTTCGCCGTCCACTGTGTGGGGCAGACTCGTCGGTCCCACGCCGGTGATGGCTGATCCATCGTCGAAGAGATCGCCCTGCACGGGCAGTGACAGGACGCGATACCGAAGTGTACCGATTCCGCCCTGGCCACGCAGTGTGACGGCGGCAGGTGCCTTAGGATCTCTGAGCAGCGCGGTGGCATCTGATATGGCGAACACCGGTGGATCGGCATCATTGGATTGTCCGGGGGTCGGAGTGGCGCCCGTCTGAAACGACCCGCCGTCGGGAGCTCGCGCGATCGAGAAGACGGCGCCGATACCGCCCTGATTGTTCCATTCGTCGAAGCGCTCGTCGAGACCCAGTGCCGCCAGCAATTCCGCGTCATCATCGTCGTCTGTGTGGTAGACAATCGCGTCGATCAGGTTCATCGTCGTGGGCGGCGACTGCAGCGGCCAGTCGTTGACTGTGCCTTCGTAGAGGACAATGCCGTCGGTGCCGTTTTGAATCAGATTGGCTTCGCCGCCGGAGATGGGGATGTCTACGTTGGGAGCGCCGGCGCCGCCGACGACCAGAAACGACTCGGGTTCGAGGAGGCCGGTCAGTGGGACGACGCGATAAGAGCCATCGATGACCGGCGGAGTGTCATCGCCGCCGTTGAAGAAGACCAGTACGTGCGCCGTTGCGTCGAAGTCGATCGCGCCCGGACCGGGATTGTAAAGTTCGACGAACTCGTCGCGGTCAGTGCCGAATTGGTCGACGTCAATTTCGTTGATGACGGGTTCGGCGGTCGAAGCTGATGACAGGCAGGCAGCTATGGCGATGGCCGCAACCGCGCCGGTTATTCGTGTTGCCTGAAAGCGGCGTGGCGGTTGTGTGTTGTGTTGGACTGGCGCACCCATTTCCGCGTTCCCGCTCCAGTGACGGTGGTCGCCAAACAGACGTGCGCATTCTAGTGAAACGGGTTGGGAAGTTCAAACGTGAGGGCGACAATGGAGCGCCCCAAGTATCACATCCGCCCGGGTGCGGGTCCCCCGGGGTCCTTTGGACCTAGGGGAGGCGATTCTCGGGTACGCAGCCTGATTTCTTCCGGCACTTCGTCACAAAGTCGAATCGACTCCCCCAGCTCCAAAGGAGGTGGGGGACCCGCCGGTCTCGCGATGCGCCGCCCACAAGGGGTGGCGCTACATTCCGCGTAACGTCGTGGTCAGGGGGTGCGGAGGGGGACTGTTTTGCTGATGTTGGCGGCTTTGTCCGATTGGTAGCGGATCTCGACGTCTCCGGCGCCGGAAACGATCCAACGGAACAGTCTGGACTGATGTCCGGCGATGCCGCGATCGGCCCAGATGCGCTCGGGGTTGTGCTCGGTGAGGACCAGCGCGGCGTTGAATCGGTCACTCAGCGTTCCCGATGCCAGTACTTCGACGCCGGGGGGAGCGACAAGCGTAATCGCGTCACGGGCGCCGATTTTCTTGTCGGCGCTGCGGGCACTGATCGTCGGAATGTACCGCTGATTCTTGACTTCGGCGGTCACGCTCCACGCGCCGGACTCGAGCGACTCGACTTCGACGTCGAGGAACTTGAGCTTGGGCATCTGATCGGCGTGGTAGAGGGTGAAGGCTGTGTTGCGATGGCATAGCTCCTCGAGCATGAACGTCGGCGGGACGCGCGAGGCGTACTGATTGAAGCCGCCGATCTCGATCTCACCATACATGGGGTGAACGTAGGGTCTGAGATCGGTGTAAGTCTGACCGAAGTCGAGCAGGTCGGCGAATTTCATTCGGTCTTTGTTGCGCGACGCGAACGGCGGTCGATCCGGCGAACCGGAGTACTGCTTGCTCGACCACAGTTCGTTGGTGAAACTGATGATGCCCTGGCCTTCGGCGATCCAGTTCACGAACCCGCCGTGAACGGGATACAGGTCGGAGAACAGCACCATGTAGCCGTAGAAGGGAAGCATCTCCTCGCCCGCCGCCCCGATCTTGTCGTAGACCGCGCGATCGGCGCGGGGATAGCTGTCCTGGTGATACGGCACCCCGGGCCCGCGCAGGATCATGCCGCCGGCATTGTGATAACTCTGCCCCGCGGCGATATTGGGATGCCCCAGAATAAACTTCCCGACGGACAACGTCTCAGGCCGGTCGAAGGGATACTCGCCCGCCCCGCGCTGAATATAGTTCGGCTGCCAGTCGCTGGGCCAGTTGCGATTCATGTCATACCCGCCCGCC
>JAJDDS010000339.1 GCA_029260195.1 Phycisphaerae bacterium | reverse complement strand
AGCGCTTTCGAGCGGCAGCTCGTACGTGAGGCCGACAGAAATATTCGGCGCGGCCTGCCAACGGAATCCGAATCCCGCAGAGAAGAAGTCACGTCCCCGGACATCGGTGGCCCCCATGCTGCCAACATCCAGGTAGTCGGCGTTATACGGAAACGCATCGCCATTGGAAAGATAGTGAATCCCGTGCAGCTCGATCAGCGGACGAAAGTTCTCCGTAAGTTCGTAATCCAAGTGCAGGTTCCAGATGATGCTGGTGTTGCCAGCGTCTCGGTTCGTTGGGAAGCGCCCACTCAACGCTCCCAGGAAGTGCCATTTGTCCCAGCCTTTGGCCACACTCACGAACGGACTCAGCTCCTGCGAGTCGCCCCCTTGCCAGGCGTCCTCGGAGCCGTTGGTCAGTTCCCACCGCAGCCCACTGCTGACGAGGAACTGATCGTCCGGATTGCTGTAGACGGCGTACTTCAGACCCAGCCCCCAGTCGTTCCACCCGTCCCCCTCCGGCGTGGCGTGGCTGTCCACCCAGCTATAGCCGCCCTTGGTCACGACGAACGCGAGTTCCTCGGTCAGGGCGAGTCTGATCTGTGCAGCCGCAACGTGGACCTGACCGCTGCCCAATACCGATCCGCTCGGAATCTGGTGGTGCATGTACAGGAGACGAAGGTCCGTAGTGATGAACGGGTCCTCGAAGTACATCGGCGTCCCCACGGGCATCACGAAATCTTCGTAGCCGGCGAGCCCGGTCAGGAAGCCCGGCCAGGCTTTCGATTCGAGGTCCGTGAGCCACGACGGGTGCTCTTTGTCTGTTAGCGCCGTCCCGCCTGTCATCTCGTCGGCTTCAGCGTCCTGGAACAGCAGCATATCAGCGCTCGTCAGCCTCAGACTCATATCGGGCGGTTGAGCCCGGGCAGCGGCGCAATCCACCGGCGTGAGTAGCGCTCCAAGCGCGACGGCGGCGAGAACGGTCAAAGTGCCGATAGACCCTGAACTTGAGTGATCTCCAAACATAGCGTGCTCCATTTCGAGTGATGACAACTTCCGCGAACGCAGCACCGACCTCCGCGCAGGCCGGGCGATAGTTTCTCGATTTTGGGAATGTGACCGAGAGGCAGAGCTAAGCGGTGAAGAGCCAAACCGACCGCGGCGAGGCCGTGATCTTTGGCAACCGGAGTATGCTGCCTGCGGTCAGATCCTGTGATCAAGCCGACCGGTTCCCCCTCCATGCAAGTAGGACACGATCGGCTTGACCGGTTTACTTGACCGGTTTACTTGCTTAGATGCAGCAATCGCCCGGTTTCTTCCCCATTACATAGACTTGCTTCTTCTTTTCTCGAGACTGATACGAGCCAGTCAACGGACTTCGCCTCACGTCCCGGCGAGTTGTCGAATGAGATGCGTTTCGTACGGTTATTGCCTACGCCTCGCATGGCGTAGCGCCTACGCGAGCGATGCACGGGCTTGCCGCCTCAGTCGCGGACCGCCAGCCGGATATGAGGATTCTCGGGGGCTCAATTGGCGCCCCAACCGACGCAATGTGCATGGACGCTGCAACCTGAGAGACGCGACCGCATGGCGCGTTGATTTCACGCCCGAGTCGTTTACGATCGTCATACGGGAGGTGGTGGCACGGGCAGGGTGTCTGGCCGGCAGCCTTCAGGGTGGCGGAACGCAAACAGTGACCGAGCACGATTTGGTAGCACGATGCCGCGAGGGTGACCGTGAGGCACAGCGAGAACTCTACGATCGCACGTCAGTGCGCGTGTATCGACTGCTCCTAAAGATGACGGCTAGTCCGGACGACGCGTTCGACCTGGCCCAGGAAACGTATCTCAAGGCGTTCACTCGGATCGGCCAGTTTGACGGCCGATCCTCGGTCGCCACATGGCTTTTTCGGGTGGCCGTCAACGAAGCGCTGCAGTTTCGCCGGCGCGCCGGCCTGTCGCGGGTGCAGCCGCACGAAAACATCCCGGACGACGGCGTCGTATCAGACATAGAACAGAGCGCGGTCCGGCTCGACGTGAACGAAGCACTTGCGCTGCTGCCACCGCATGACCGGGCTATGCTAGCGCTGCGGTATCAAGACGGACTTGATTACCGGGCAATTGCGGAGGTCGTCGGCTGTGCCGCCGGTACCGTGGCGTCCCGTCTGAACCGCGCCCGAGAGGGATTGCGAGAAATCTTACGAAAAAGTTACACCGTGGAGGAAGAAAGGAGTCATGACCTGCATCCAAATAGTGATGGGAAGGTTCCGTCGGAGACTGGCCATGATGGTAAGCAAGGCCGGATCGGTACCTAGGCGCGAAATGCGATGATCTGCGAACAGATGACAGAACGGCTCGGTCTCTACTTGGATGGCGAGTTACCCTCCACCGCGCGAAACGAGGTGGAGGCGCACCTGTTTACCTGTCGCTCCTGCCAAGCGGAGCTAGAGGAACTTCGCGACATGGCTGTCGAACTTGCGAGGCCACCGAAGGTGTCCGTGCCAGACGCCCTGTGGGCATCGATCGAGGAGCGTCTGGATGCTGAACCAGAGGCCCCGGCCACGGTAACGCCGCCACCGGAACGAGCGCTTACAATGCGACCGATCTGGTATCGTCGGCGCCCGTTGGCATTGGCCGCTGTCTTGTTGTTTGCTGTGGGCCTCGGCATGTTTGGCCTCGTCTGGACGCAGCCAAGCGCTGCTGCCGCGACCGTTGACTACAGCGTGCTACTCGATGCGCTTCCGCTTAACGCTCAGAAGGCGTTCCGCAAGTTCTTGCTCCATTACGACGCCAGGGAGGGCTCGACGGTTGAGGCGAGAAGTTATGCACCCGATCTCAATTTCGAGGTGCCGGAGACGCTACCAGGCGGGTTCCGCCTCGAAAACGTCTACCTGCTTCGCTTCGGTGACCTTCCCGGAGTAGCCGCAGGGTACGAGCGGAACGGTGAGTTTCTAGGTGCCGTCTTCCACCGGCCGGTACACAAAGAGAACTTCGGACCTCACGAGGATTACCCTTGCATGGTCGGCAAGCATGAAGGGCACAAGGTATCGGTTGGCGAATGGAAGCTCGTCCACCTGATGGATCCGACGACATGCCATTGCGTCCTTAGCAAGCTGGATGAACAGACGGAGTTGCCCGCTGTCATGGCG
>JAJDDS010000338.1 GCA_029260195.1 Phycisphaerae bacterium | reverse complement strand
CCGCCGGACCTCTGGGAATCGGAGCTGTCGTTTCTGACGACGACCTCCACCACGGCGCTCGCCGGCACGTTGTACGGTGATCCGCTGAGGGCTTGTGTCTGCCAGGTGTCCGCCAACGACGCGGTCCATGTCTGCATGCTCTCGACGTACGCGCAGCCTTCTCTGTGGGTTACGGATGTCGTAGACCCGCTTTCGCAGCCCGCGGTTGTGATGTCGCCGCTGACCAGGCTGATCGTGACGGTGTCCTTGTCTGTCAGTGACGCGAAATCCGCACGGAGGATGTAACTGGTCGTCGCGGTCACGGTGAAGGAGGTTGAAAACGTAATCGTTCCGCTGGCCTGAACGACCACCCCGGCGCCGCCGACGGCTGTGCTCTCGCCGCCGCCGATCGCTCCGTTGCTGTCCGTGTCCTCGATGATCTCGACGCCTGCCCAATCACCGTCCGCGAGGCCGCTGATGCCGGTGAGTCGAAAGATCAACTGAGTGACCGTCTGGTTTCCGCCTGTGGGTGTGAGTTGAAAAGCGAAGAGTTCGGCGTCGGTCTCGCCACCCGATTCAGTGAAAGCGTCCGATTCCTGCCCCGCGGAGTGGTTTGCGAGCGCGAGTCCAGCGCCGGCGTTTAACACCGCACTGATGATGCCCAGGCGCTGTGTCGTGCTCCACGTGGCGGTGGGGTTCTCGGTGCTGGAGGTCGTGGCGTCTCGTTGAACAGAGACATCGGAGAAGTCCCCGCCCTGTTCGAGCTGCTCCGTGTAGCCACTCGGGGCGGTGTGGGTGGCGCCGTTATTGCCGCTGGAAGACACGTACACGAGCAGATCATTCGCCCCGACGGTTACGTTCCCGGCCTGGATGGTGCTTGCCGAAGCGTTGGTGTTCGAGGCGCTGTCGGCGATGGGCGTGGTTTGGTCCACACCTTGATAAGTTGCGCCTTGCACGTGGATCCCGGTGTCCGGCAATTGATCCCAGGTGATGCTGAGCGCATTGCCGCTCATGCTCCCGATTTCCGTATCATTCAGGTAGCCGAGCCAGGTGAGATTGTGGTTGCTACCGGCCGACCCGGCGACGATGCCGTCCACGCTCTGGATGGCGGTCAGGGTCTGTCCGCCCAGTGTGACCTGGTTGATGTTCGCGACCGGGTCAGTGCCACCCTCCGCGGTTATGAAAATCATCGCGACGCGATCGCAGCCGGCGGTCGGCGTGTAGTTGAATCCGTTTCCAGGGAAATTCGTCTCCCCGGTCCAACTACCGACGAGTTCAACGGCGTGTGCGTCCTGAATGCCCACCGACGACGCGATGACATGCACGATGGCGATGAAGACCCAGGTCCCCAACGGCGGACGTCGCGTGCGCGCTCCGCGCAAGATCGGCCCTTGGGTTGCTGCAAGTCCGCGCCCCCGCGATTGGATAGGATTTTCGCACACCGACTCGGCGCCTTCGTTACAGCTCACCGTCATTCCGCCCATCACCTATTATCGGACACACGTGCCCGAGCGGACAGCCCATCGGGCGTGAGGGACACGCGTGTTCACCGCGCCAGCGCCGGCGAACGGCATGTCATCGACGCCGATTGGCGAAGAACACGGTCACGACCAGCAGCATTCCCAGCGTACCGGTTTCGCCCACTCCCACGCCGCAGAACGGCGGCGCCAAGGGCAATGGCGTTGAGAGTTGGTCGCCCTCGTCGAACGTGGGGGGCGAGGGTGCCTGCGCCATCGCCGGTAGCGTCGCGCTGCACGCCGCCGGGAGCAAGAACGCGCGGGTGACGCTGCTCGGGTTCGTTCCCCAGCCGACGATCTCGCTGTTGTCGGTGATGCCGGTGGCCCGAAGGGGCGTCCACCCGGAGCTTGAGTGATCAAGGTCGGCGACATCCGACATTGTCCCGTCTTCCCACACGAATGCGCGGAATGCGCCAGCCGTGATGTCCGACGTCCCGACGACCCTTCCGCCGGCGTTGATACCGAATGCAATGCTGATGCTGCCACCGGTCAACGTGCCCAGGTCGTTTATCCCCGCGGACAAAGTGTGAGCGGCCGCCGGCAACCATATGAAGGCGTGTTGATTCCCACCGGCTGTGTACGACGCGCCGACCACCTCGCCGGAATTGTTGATGTCGTGGGCACGATGTGTGATCAAGCGCGACGATCCACCCAGCGTCCCTAAATCGTTCATCCCAGCCGAAAGGCTGTAGGCTGCGGACGGTAGCCAGATGAACGGCCGCATGTCACGGGAGGCGTTCTGCGCTCCGCCGACCACTTGGCCCGAGTCGTTGATGGCGTAGGCGATACCGCCGGCGCCGCCGAGCGAACCCAGGGTACTCATGCCCGCGGGAAGGCTGTACGCAGCCGACGGCAGGTAGATCATGGTGACCCACTCTGACGGTTGAGCATTGAACTTGAGCAGCGATCCGACGATTTGTCCGCTGGCATTGATCCCGTACGCCTCAGTGTCGGGTCGCCCGGTGATCGTGCCAAGGTCGGTCATGCCGCCGCCGCTGGTCCACGAAAACGCGCGATGTGAACCGTCGGCGATCTGCGACCATCCGGCGATGGTGCCCGCGCTGTTGATGTCATGCGCGGAGCTTGAGGTGCCGCCGAGCGTGCCGATGCTGGTCTCCGCGTCTTTGTCCCACAGCCAGCCGCCCTCGACATTGGTGGTTCCGTCTTCGTCGCTGGCGGCGATCTGGATGGAGC
>JAJDDS010000337.1 GCA_029260195.1 Phycisphaerae bacterium | reverse complement strand
CGCCGGTGCGCATCCGCGACCACCTGCAACTGCAACCCAACCAGTACGCCATTAAGATGCGCGGCAACAAGATCGCCGAGGGAGAGGTGCTGCCCGGGCATCTGCTGGCTATCGACTCCGGGGTCGCGACCGAACGCGTCCATGGTGTGGACACGACCGAGCCCGCGTTCGGGCTTCCGGCTGTCTGGATCGCGGAGGATCATAGGGGTGTTGCGGAGCAGCGGAACTACACCGTTGTGGAGGCTTCCAGCGTTCTGTCGACGCACTTGACCGAGACGATCAAGCAGCACGCCGATGAGCTGCTCTCCCGCAACGAGGTCAACCGTTTGCTCGACACCGTGAAGGATCGCTCGCCCAAGCTCATCGAGGAGCTCATCCCCCAGGTAATCAAGCCGGGCGAGGTCCAGAAGATTCTGCAGATGCTGTTGCGCGAGCGTGTGCCCATCCGCGATCTCGAGACCGTTCTCGAAACGCTCGGCGATTGGGCGCCGCGCACCAAGGATCCCGATGTGCTCGTCGAATACGTGCGCGCGGCGTTGGCCCGGACCTTGTGCGAGATGAATCGCGGCTCCGGCGGCGCCGTCGGATGCGTGACACTGGACCCGACGATCGAGGAAGCGATCGCCGCACATCTCGAGACCACGGATCGCGGCGTACTCTGGGCGATGCCGCCGGAAATGCAAACTCTAATCTCCCAAGCGATCAAGGACGAGATCGAGCGCGTCGTTCCCAATATGGAAGGGCAGACGCCGGTCGTGCTCTGCACGCCGCGCATCCGCCTCTGGGTCCGGCGAATGATCGAGGGTAGTTTACCCCATATTCCCGTGCTCTCGTTCAACGAGATCGTCCGGGGCGTTGAAATCCAAACAAAGGCTATGGTGGTACTGAGCGATGGATCTTAAGCGGTTTCAAGGCAAGACGATGGGTGAGGCGCTGGCTGAGGTTAAGCGCGAGTTCGGAAGCGACGCCGTCATACTTCACACGCGTACGTTCGCGGCTGGCGGCGTGCTCGGATACGGCGGCACGGAAAGGGTCGAGATTACGGCGTCAAAAGATGATTTTTCCTTGCCGACCCGCCGGGCGAGGGCTAGAGTCGCGAGTGCGTCGAGGACGGGCCAAGCGGTAGACGGAGCTACCAGGATGACCCCGGCCGGTCATGAGCATTCGCTCAGTGCCAAGACTTTGGCACTATCCGATCAGATCGACGGGCTTGAGTCCGCCGTCAGGGAGTTTGTCGCCGATACGCAGGGCTCGCCCGAGCCCGAACTCGGTCGATCGCTTCGCGACGCCTACCACCGCCTCATCGAATCCGAGGTGGCGGAGAAAATCGCCGCTCGCCTCGTGAAAAGCGTCCGGGCCGAACTGCCCGATCACCAGTCCGCCAACCCAGCCAAGATTCGGAAACGGCTGGCGGCGCATATCGAAGCTACCCTTCCCGTTGCCGAGCCCGCGCGCATCACACGCAAGGACGGTCCGACCGTGATCGCACTGGTCGGACCCACGGGCGTCGGCAAGACAACCACCGTTGCCAAGCTCGCCGCGCAGTACCGCCTGCGGCAGGGGCGCAATGTTGGTTTGGTCACGATCGACACCTATCGCATCGCCGCCGTCGAGCAGCTACGCACCTATGCCAGAATCATCGACGTGCCACTCGAGGTGGCTGCCACTCGCGAGCAGCTTCGCGCGGCGCTCGGCGCTCTGAAGGATTGCGACGTCATCCTCATCGACACGGCTGGTCGAAGCCAGAACGATCACGGTAGGCTTCAAGAGCTTGATGAGCTTCTCCGAGAGGCGTGCCCGGACGAGGTGCATTTGGTGCTCTCGGTGGCCGCTGGGTCCGGCGTTCTCAAACAAGCTGTCGAGCGTTTCAGTGCGCTCGGCGTGAATCGATTGATCTTTACGAAGCTCGACGAAGCCGTCGGGTTTGGCGTGACGCTTGATTGTCTGCGACAGGCGGAGGTGCGTCTGTCTTACGTTACGACCGGACAGGAAGTGCCGGATGACATCGAGGAGGGGCGGTGCGCGCGTTTGGCCAGCCTCATCGTCGACGGTCGCGACGCGCATCCACAGTGGCGGACACCTGGACGGCAGGAGGAACCGCATGAGGGGCGGGCGTCTTTATCGACGTGCCCCGCGGTATAGCTGGCGTAAACAAAGACTCCCGACCCCTTTTCGATGGATGGTGCCCCTACCCAACCCACCGTGCCGGACCAAGCCGCGTCGCTGCGCCGACTGACCCGACGATCGGAGCGGCGCGCGGGGTACCGCATTGCGATTACGAGCGGCAAGGGCGGTGTCGGCAAGACCAACGTCGCCGTCAACCTCGCGGTGTGCCTGGGCAGGTCCGGGCGCCGTGTCACCCTGGTCGATCTCGACATGGGACTCGCGAATGCGGATGTTCTGCTGGGCGTTCAACCTCGTTTCAATCTCTCGCATGTACTCACGGGGAAACGTGAACTGAACGATATCGCGGTCCCGGCTGCGGGCGGCATTCGATTCATCGCCGGCGGCTCGGCCAACCGGAATCTGGCCAACATGGGATCGCCTGAGCGTGACCTCCTAGTGCGACAATTGAATTCTCTGTCCGAGACGAGCGAGATAATCATCTACGATTGCGGCGCGGGGATCTCTGAAAACGTTCTGAAGTTCGCCTCGACGGCGGACGTTGCGATGGTTGTGAGTACTCCGGAGCCAACGTCCGTAACTGACGCCTACGCAATGATTAAGGTGCTCGTCAGTGGAGAATTTCACGGGCGTGTCGAACTACTGGTGAACATGGCGCGGAGTCGTGCCGAAGCCCGCGCGGTTTACCGGCGGGTCGCCGCCGTTGCGGAGAGATTCTTGCACTTTCCGCTTGCGGACGCTGGATTCGTGCTCCAAGATGGCGACGTGGAGCTTGCCGTTCGCGGACGGAGCCCAGTTGTGGTTCGTTATCCGCGTTGTCCGTCAAGTCTCTGTGTGACGGCGCTCGCCGCGCGGATGGTCCGCACCGGCCTCTCTTTGCATCGGCCGCGGAACGGGAATCTGCTGGCGAGATTCGTTGGGTTGTTCGCGTGAGCTTCGTGTCTCACGTACGCCGACGACATGGATGTTGCGGGCGCAAAACACGGTCGGGCAAAGACCGCGGATGGAAGCCGGAATCTCTTCCCCCGCGCCGATCGCGCGTTGCCTCCCCCGGATGATTCGGGAATCAAAACCGTGTTCACAAGGATGTGACACATGTTGGCACCTCGTTCCATCGCGGCGGCGTTTGGTGTGCTGGCTTTCTCGGTCAGCATTCTCTCAGGTCTCTGGTCCGGCAACCTCACCGGCGTCATTCTCTCGCGTTCAATCTGGGCGATGGCTGTCTTCGTCGTTATCGGTCTGGTCATCGGACTGGTCGCGGGTGTTGTGGTCCGGGAAAACGTAGACCAGCGCGAAGCGAGGGAGGTTGCTTCGGAAGAGCTTCCGATCGACGACAATGAGGTATCAACGGATCAGAATTCATCGACCGAGACGGTTTCGGAACCGATGGGTACGTGATCGGTCGAGGAGTCAGGGAGGTCCGAGCGACCGGAAGGGTCGAGTTTAGAGTGGACACAAGCGTTCGCGGAAGACACGCGCGAACAATGAGCTTGGGGGCGACATGCAAGGAGCGGTGTGGATGCGATCGGTGTTGACGAAAGAGCGAATCGACGAAATCTGGGTGGATTACAAGAGCGGCCAGGCGCCCGAATTGCGCAACCTGCTCGTCGAGAACTACATGGGCATCGTGAAGTACAACTCGGAGCGAATCGGAGCCAAGCTTCCCGACGAGGTCGACGTTAATGACCTCATGTCGGCGGGCGTCTTCGGGCTTGTCGATGCGATCGAGTCGTTCGACCTCGAACGCGGTGTCAAGTTCGAGACCTACTGCGCCCCGAGGATTCGAGGCGCCATTCTGGACGAACTCCGCTCCATGGACTGGGTTCCCCGTCTCGTCAGAAGCCGAGCCCACAAACTCGAAGGGGCCACCCGTGCCTTAGAGGCTCAGTACGGGCGGCACCCCACGGAAAAGGAAATCGCCGGGCACATGGCGCTGCCTCGGGAGGAGTTTCAGCGTCTGATCCGAGACTCCAAAGCCGTCTCCGTCGTCTCGCTTTCACGAAAGCAGTACGAGACTGATTCCAGCCGTGAGGTCTGCGAAATCGATGTCCTCCAGGATCGTCGCAGCGCCAATCCGGTTGAAGAGGCCCAGAAACGGGATCTCAAGGATCTCATTACCCGTGGGCTCACCCGGGCAGAACGCCTCGTGCTCATTCTTTACTACTACGAGCAGATGACCATGAAGGAGATCGGAATGACGCTCGATCTCTCCGAAAGCCGCGTCAGCCAGATGCATTCCGCAATTCTATCGCGACTAAAGTCTCAGTTGAAACGCCGCACGGAAACCGACGAGCCCGACGCGCAGCTCGCACTCGTTCGGGAGTGGTTCGGAGAATCCTGAACGGCTGGCGACGCCGTGCCAGGCCTGCCGATAATACGTCCGGTGATGCGATGTCACGAGGTCGCGTCACCGGAGATCGGCTTTGTCGGAAATACCGTCCAACATCGCCGCGTCCGGTGCCCAGGCTGGCTACCAACAGGCTGAAGCCACCAAGGCGCGGGACGCTGAGAAGTCGGGTCGAGCGGAGGCCGCCAAGCGCGGCGTCAAGTCGATCGACGACGCCGGGGCGACCATCGAAACCGGTGACGAGGATGTCGCCGTTTTCGCTGACGCCGAGGGTGCCGGTGGACAGGGACGAGCGACCGAGGAAGAATCAAATGAGGATCGTTCGGAAGAGGAATCCGAGACGAATTCCGGTGGTGGAATCAGAACCGGAAACGACGGAAAAACGCATCTAGACATCCAAGCCTAGGGTTGCGTACGCGTATCGGGAGAGAGTTCGAGCGGGCCCGGTCTTCGGATCGGGCTTTGCTTATGCGCGCTTCGGTGCGAAAACACCCTTGCCGACCCTCTTCCCGGCGCGACTTTTGATCAATTGAGAGCCCTTCGATTAGCATGCGGCCCATGAGAT
>JAJDDS010000336.1 GCA_029260195.1 Phycisphaerae bacterium | reverse complement strand
CGAATCACTGGTGGAGAACCTGGCCCGCAGTAGGCCTGGCACGATGGAGTTCGCCCGAGAGCTCAAGAATCTGCATGACGAAGGCTGGACGTATGAACAGATCGCCCCGGTTGCTTGTCGGAGTCTCGAGTACGTTCGGCACTACATCGAACTCGTCGAGAAGGGCGAGGAGCGGCTGATCCAGGGCGTGGAGCAGGGCGTGTTTCCGATATCGTTCGCCGTTATGGTCGCGGGCAGCGAGGATGCGGCGATCCAAAACGTGCTGATGGACGCGTTCGACCGCCGGATTGTGAACTGCGAGAACTTCTCCAAGGCCCGGGCGATCATCAGATCAAGAATGAATCCGCGTAATCGCAAGAAGGGCCAGGATGGAGCCAATAACTATACGGTGACCACTCTGAAGAGTGACATCGCGCAGGCAACGCAAGCGAAGGAGTCCTATGTGCGCGAGGCGCAGGACAAGGAGACACGCCTGTTCGCGTTGCTCGACGGACTCGCCGAAATGTGGAACGACACGGCCCTGCTGGAACTGTTAAGGGCCGAGGGCCTGGGCGACCGACCGGAGTTGGCAGGCACCTACGACGGCGCAGTATCCAAGTGACGTGTGGGAGGACGGACTACGATGGACGAATCCGAGGCACGAGATATTCCCATCATCCAGCTTCGGCCGCTGCGTGAGCGTAACATCTGCCAACGGGAGTTTGATCGGATTCTCGCAAGCATCAAGGCCATCGGCTTGATTGAGCCGCTGATTGTCTTTCCCGAGGGTGAGGATTTCGTAATCACCGACGGCGTTCAGCGTTACAAGGCATTGTTGAACCTGGGCGTTGAGATCATTCCCTGTATCGTCGGGCCGCGGCGCGAGGCCTTCACGGGCAATCGCATGGTCAATCGGCTCTCACCTGTGCAGGAGAATCGAATGATCGAGAAGTCCCTTGAGGAGTTGGATGAACAGACGATCGCCGCCGCCTTGAATTTGTCTGGGATTACGCACCGGCTGAAGAAGACCCTGTTGAAGCAGTTGCACGCCGACGCTGCGGCTGCCCTGGACCAATCTGCGATCACGCGTGCCTGCGCCCGGGAACTGACGCATGTCAAGCCGGATCGGCAGAGCGAGATCCTGACAGCGATGAAGAGCTACAAGGATTTTAGCGTGGCCTTTGCCCGAAGTCTGATCCTCAAGACGCCGCCCGCGCAACGCGAAATCCGGCGACGAAAACGCAATCCGTGGAACAAGTCCGCCCAGCGCAGGAGCGATCTTCTCAAGAAGCTGGCCGAGGCCGAACAGAAGCACGATTTCTATTCCCGATTGTACAAACAGTACACGATTGACTTGCTCCGTCTGGCCATCTACGCGCGTGCCCTGCTGACCAACCAGCAAGTCCGCGAATGCCTGGACCAGCGTCATCCGGAAATCGTCGCACGTTTCGAAGCGATCATCGCGGAAGCGAAGGGATAGTGCCATGGCCAAGTGGTCGCGCGAGCGGATCATCCGTGAAATCCTGCGTCGCGAGAACTCTGGTCGACCGCTCGATCTCGGCGGTGCCGACCGTGTCCAATCGTCGCTCTATCAAGCCGCATCGCGTGTGTTTGGCTCATGGCGAAATGCAGTAGTGGCCGCAGGCATCTCGCCGGAGAAAGCGAGGGTGCATGACCCTTGGCCGCCCTCCAGGGTCTTGGCGGGTATCAGGTCTCTGGCTCGAAGAAAGCGACCTCTGCGGCCGACCGAGTTGAAACGCCGCTACCATCTACTCCTTGCGGCGGCCAGGAGGCATTTCGGTTCGTGGCCAAAGGCGGTGGTTGCTGCAGGTGTCGATCCGGAGAAGCTGAGACGAGTAGCGCCTTGGACGAAGGAGCGGATCATCGAGGCCATTCTAACGCGTGCGCTGCGTGGGAACCCGCTGAAGAGTCACGCCGTGCGACCGAAATCCCTTGTGGAAGCCGGTGCAAGAGTATTCGGTTCATGGGCATCGGCGCTTGCAGCAGCAGGGATCGATCCAGGACAGACATCAGGTCCACAACGTGGTGTTGGATCGGATCGCGAGGATGCAGCCACAACTCATCACGACCAGACGGCCGCACGCGCCCGGGCGGAGTATCTGGTAGAAGGAGAAACAGGCGTATTCGATACTACCCGCTCGGTGCAGGCTCACCGTCACCGAAACCCTCGCGCACGCTGGTCCGAAGAGGAGATTCTCCAGGCAATTCGGGCCCGCTTTCGCGAAGACAAAAGGATGAACGCAGCTGCGGTAGACGAGGATGACTGCCCCTTGTACCGAGTGGCAAAAAGGAGGTATGGAAGCTGGCGGAGCGCACTCCTGGCTGCTGGGCTGAACCCGGATGAGTTCCCCGCGCGCGTTCGGCGACCGGTCCAGTCTCGACCAGTCGCACGGTGAGAAGTCACTCGTGAGACTCAATCAACGGACATAACTGGATGGCCCCCAAGTGTTTATGAAGCGCGGTCGCAAAATCTCGCATTCTGCGGCATATCCTCCCCGAGCCCGCCCATGTCCGTAAGACAACGACAGGCCATGCTGCCCCGGGAGATCATATCTCTCACAACGTACGCGCAGCTGGACCTGTACCTGGAGAAATTCGCGGCGGGCGAGTTCGGCCTCCTGCTTCTGTTGGGACGGCACGGCACCGGTAAGAGCGAGGGCGTTCGACACGCGCTTGGTTGTCCGTCGTCCGATGAGAATAATGAGGAGCCGGTGGGACCGGACGTGCTGTACGTCGAGGGACACGTGCAGCCGTACGGTCTATACCGCGACCTATGGGAGCATCGTGATCAGCCGGTGGTCTTGGACGATCTTGACAAGCTTCACGCCGACGGTAACTGCGTTCGACTGCTCAAGCCGCTGTGCAACACGGAGCGCGCCAAGCGGATTACGTGGCTATCGAACCTCACGCTGAACGACAACGAGGTGCCCGCTTCTTTCGTGACAACAAGCAGCGTCATCCTCATCGCCAACGAGTGGCGCACGGTGAACCCGAGCGTGCGTGCGTTGGAAGACCGCGCGATCATCCTCCATTTTGATCCACCCAAGGCTGAAGTCCACAGGCGGGTTGCAGCGTGGTTCGATGATGCGGACGTTTACGAGTTCATCGAGCGGATCCTGCCGTGGATTACCGAGCTATCGATGCGCCACTACTGCAAGGGTTCGCAGTTGCGGCGTGCCGGAATGGCCGACTGGCGCAGCAGCCTTCTGCAGATGGTGCTTCCCGATCCGCGCTTGGCCTGCATCGTCGCACTGCAACACGATCCCGCGATGAAGTCGGAGCAGGAGCGAATCGAGCATTTCGTCACTGCGACCGGGTGCTCCAGGGCCACGTACTTCCGGATGAAGGCGCGGTTGGTGGACGCGACATCGCTCGGGAATGGCAGTTGAGTTCCTTGCCGCGTGGTCGTCTTGGCGTCAAGACCGTCTAACGCCGCCCGGTTATCTACGCTACGGTCACGAGTGCAATCACTTTGTCGGGAACACGGCGAGCCTCAACCCGCACGTCTAGATCGCCAACGGCTTCGCCGTTGGAATGCTTCCAGTCCATCAGGTTCTCAGTCGTTTCCGCATGGACAGGGGTATCTGAGCCATCACCTGCGAACCACAGCGAGTGAATCACAGAGCTCTCCGGAACCTGCATGTTTCGATCGATCCGCAGACC
>JAJDDS010000335.1 GCA_029260195.1 Phycisphaerae bacterium | reverse complement strand
CCGGTGACGATGTTGCCTCTGGCACTCGGTCGATATCGCCGTCACGATGCTGCGGCGGATCGGGCCTTCTTCGACCATGAACTTTCGCGTCGGATCAACACGTACGGCGCGCCGCCACCGGAGATGAAATGACGAACGAGTCGAACAACGCATCGCGGATAAGCGGCGTGAATGAGCGAGTCTCCGTGGGGAGCGCGATGGCGAGCATGTTCGCCATTGTCGCGTGCTGCGCCTGGATCGCCTGCGCGGTGTTCGCCCACGCAGTCGTGGGAGGCCGCGACGGCGTGGTACGGGGCACGTCGGATCTGTTTGTCGGCGGTTGTTTGGCCGCGGGCGTTGTGGTGGCATCGGGCGTATTGGGGATCGGGGGGACATCGGTCGCCGGTGCTCTGTACGCGGTGACGGTGGCGGGGCTGGTGGCGGATGGGCGGCTGGCGCAGTGGGATGCGGTGGCAGCCTTTCTTGCGTTGTCGGGCGCGGCGCTGTCGGGGTCAGCCGGATCGCGGTGGGGCGGCGCGTTGCTGCTGGGGTTGGCTTGCGCGTGTTCGCCGCTGTGCGCCGGGGCGTTGGTGGCGATTGTCGTGTGGCGGTCGGACGATGTTCGATCTGCGAAACTCAGTCCGCGCGGACTGAAGTCCGCGGCTCGAGTTTTGTCGGATGTCGCTATCATCGCGCTGATGGGGGTCGCCGGGGCGCTGGCGATAGAGTCCTTCGCCGGGCGCGAGCCGATCGAAGCGTTCGCTACCGGTTCGGAGGCTGCGCGGATGGGGACGCATGACGTTTGGCGGTTGGTGGCGCGATGGTTGGAGTTGGTCCTGGGCGTGTTCGTTCTGGCGATGCTGGCTGCGTCCGCGTGGTTTTATGACGACGAAAGCGGCGCATCCGGCGCGGCGCTGAACCGGTTCGAGAAGGGGCTTGTCTGCTGGGTGATCGTGAATGTGCTGGTGGGTTTGATCCAACCGCGCGTTGTCGTCGACCACGGTCTGCTATTCGCGCTGCCCGGTTTCCTTCTAGTGCCGGCCGGTTGGCGCTTACTCAGGACACTACCGATGGATCGATCACACTGGACGATGTCGCTGTTCACCGTCGGCTGTCATGTGCTACCGTTTGCGCTGCTGTGGTATCCGGTGCGGAAGGTCCTGGAAGTGGGCATCGTGGCGATCTACCCGCCGTAGAGAGCGATTGGCGCATGTCAGACAGTGAACCGCGACGAGCCACGGGCGCCCCGAACGCGCCCGCCGGCCGACCATTTTCAATTCGGCATTCTGAAGACCGCCGCCGCCGCCACCAAAGCCTCGCGGTCATACTACTCATCTTGGGTGTTCACGCCGCCGGACGGATTGGCGGATACTGCTGCCCGATCGAAGCGGACGACAGTTACATCTACGCGAGTTTTGGATATCGGATCGCCCATGGGGATGTTCTCTATCGCGACATGAGCGACATCAAGCCGCCGGGGTTGTATCTGCTCTACGCGCTGGTCTATCTCGTCGCACCGGCGGCTCGGTGTTGGATTGCGCCGATCGAATCGGCGTTTCTTCTGCTGGCGTACTACGTGGTCTACCGGTTCGGCGTCGAGCGTTTCGGGCGTCGTGCCGGGTTGGCGTCCGCGGTTGTGGGTGCGCTTGCGGTGAACTACTTCGCGGTGACCGGGTTCGCTATCGGCGGGTTCGGGGTGGCGGAGAACTTCATGGTTTTCCCTGCGGCTGCCGCCGCGCTATTCTACCTCCGGGGCAGCGCCGGCGGGCGCACGGCGCCCGTGTTTCTGGCTGGCGTGTTCATGGGGGTCGACACGTGCATCAAGCAGACAGCATTGCCGCTGGTCGCCGCGGTCGTCGCGCATCATCTGATGATCACGCTGGTGGTCGATCGTTCGTGGCGACGGCTGGTGGGCGGGCTGGGTCTGCTGTTTGCGGGCGGCTGCATCGGGTGGGCGCCTGCGCTGGCGATCCTCGTGGCGCAGGGCACGCTGACGGATGCGTACGATTTGCTGACCCGCGACGCGGGGGCCATGTTCGGTCGCTCCAGCGCGCTGCCGTCGCAATGGCGGGACGTGCTTCCACTGGTTTTACCCCTGGTTTGGGGCGTATGGGCGTTTCTGTGTTGGTTCGAGGGCAAGGTCCGATCCCGCGGCACGAACGTGGGGCTCGCGTTCCGTGACATCGCGTTTCTGGTGATCTGGTGCGGGTTGGAAACGTACTTGCTGGCGAACCTGCCGTTGCGGTCGACGCACTACTATGTGGCTGCCTGCGTTCCGTTTGTGCTTCTGAGCGGCGCAGCCGTCGCGGTGTTCGATGCCGGTGTCGCGCGTTGGAACGGACGTACGCGAGTGGTCGCCTGGTCCATGGCGGTGATTGGAGCGGCGGTCTTCTACCGCTCGACCGTCAACGAAATCGTCCCGCGCGCCATCGCGTCCGGCCGCAGCTACGATTGGAAGGGCGAAGACCGGAAATTCCGCGAAGCGATCGACTGGGGACCGATCCACTTCGGTCGCGGGGATCCGTTCATCGCGGCGCCCGACGATCGTTAGGGGCGTGAGGATCGTCAGCCAGCGTCAGAGTTCCTGTTCGGCGGTCGCGAGGAGAATCATCCTGAGTCCTTGAAGCTCGTCGGCGACTTCGGGCTTGCGCTCAAACCCGGCGTCCTCGATCATCCCATCCAACAACCGCTCGAAGTACTTCATGTGGTCGAGCGATGCCGCTTGGCGTCGCGTACCCATCGCGTAAGCGGCGGCCAGCGCGTACGTGTGCTCGCGTTGCAGCAATTCGTCCATGTACTCGGCATTGGCATCGTAGGCATCGAGTTCCTGGATGAGTTGCTGCATTTCCGCCAGGACGGCGGAGTCAGCCCTGCTTCGATCGGAGAGCTTCACCCACACGAAGATCCCGAGCACCAGAGCGATCGCCGCCAGTTTCCTCATCGTTCTGTCTCCACCTTCACTGTTGTACGGCGATCACAACGCTCGCCGCGATCGCCACACCTCGCTCAGTCGCGTGCGCTCAAAAAGAGACGCAGGACGTACCAGAACAACAGTGCCACTGACGCGAACAGCTCGAGCGACGCAGCCACGTAGCGGTCCTCCGGATAGTGGTGCAAAACGTTCGACGTATCGTGGAGAATCGCGCCGCCGGCGAACGCGATCATCGCTACAGAGAAGAGCGGCCCAAGCGTGAAGCCGAAGATCAGCGACGTACCAATCGCCAGCAACGCGCAGCCGCCGCCCCACATCAACATGCTGCGCATAAAGGAGAAGTCCTTGCGCGTAATGAAAACGACGGCGGTCAACCCAGTGAAGCCCACAAGGGTCACCCCGGCCGCCGATGCGATGACGCCGGGGTAGTGCTCGGCTGCGATGTAGAGCATCGGCACGAAGATCAGTGCTTCCGCGACGACGAACCCGGTCAGCGCGGCGTACTGCGCGGGGGGGCTCGCCGCGGTGTGCGCCATGCGGCTGGCGATCCAACTGACGACCATGAAACCGGCCAGCACCGTGAACCATCCGCCGGGCAGACTCATCAGCGTCCGCGCGACTCCCTCGGCGGCTCCGGACGCGAAAAGTGCCCACTCGATCAGTACGAATCCGACGATGGCCCCCAGCAGGTGCGCGTAGGTGCGCTGAAGGAAGCGCGCTCGAACGTCCACGCCGAGTGTAAAGACGGCTGGTGAGTCCATCATCGTTTGAATCGTCGGGTTCATACGTTCACTCCTGTTGGGAAGTAGTCCCTGGCGAACTCGTCCGGTCCGCGCCGCCACAACCATGTATATCGTACCAGCAGTGGTTGACAATGCACAATTATGACGTACCCGGCGTGCGAAGCGGAGAACCGCCGTCACCCGCCGGACGCGCGGGAGAGGAATCCGATGCTGGTGGCGAAGATCGAGTCGGTGTTGCGGGGGCGATCCTCGGACTCGTCCACGCGAAGGTCCTCCAGGTTGGCGAGGCACATCGGACAGGCGACGACATCGAGATGGAACTGCGTGTACCCGCGCCAGGGGTCCTCCAAGACGTCAAGCAGATAGGAACCGAGTGTGCCGCGCTTGAGACACGTCAGCCGGTGGTCTCGCCAGACCTTGGCGACGGTGGTGTCAGCCTCCGTCTCGCTGAGCGGTTTGGCGTCGTCGCGCTCCGCGATGTACTTCTGAAGGCGTTGGATGGCGCGATACTTGATTCCAGCCACCGCCTTCTGATCGATGTCCAGCAGGTTGGCGACGTCCAGGTTGCGCATCCCTTTGTAGAAGATGAGTTCGATCACCTCGAGATCACCAAAGGCGCCGCGATCGCGCATGTCGTGAATCAGCCGGCGCAACAGGGCGGCCAGCGCCGTCTCGAAAGAGTCTCGAACCTCGGCGTCTACGGCGATGCCGCTGGGCGTCTCGGTCGTCCCGGGGACGATGCGGTCCCACCAGTCGTCCGCGTCCGCCGGCGGGTTGAGCGGGACGATCTTCCGCGCCCGCAACTGGTCACAAAGTTTGTACCGCAGAATCGTGAACAGGTAGGTTTCGAGGGTGCGGTTGCTGTCGAAGTACTTGAGTGATTGCACGAAGCCGACGAACGTCTCCTGCACCAGATCCTCGGCGTCGGCCAGACTGGCAGTACGCGTGCGCGCGTAAGCGGTCAGTCGCCCCTCGTAGCGCTCGATGAGCTGTCGCCAGGCGTTCTGATCGCCCTGGCGAATCTGTTCGACGAGGAACTGATCGGCGTTTTGAGAATCCATCACCCAACCACATACACGCGGGGACTGGCGATAACCGATGCGCTTCGACGGCCGTGCTCGCCGTGACGGTGCGTCGAACGGGCGCATGATACCGTCATCGCCGCGCGTCTGCCAGCGCTCGCGTGTGGGTCATTCGATACATGGAAGGCGTGTCATCGCGATGCACAAACCCACAAAGCAGGCGGCCACGAAGACGAGGGAAGGACGCACGAAGGATCCCCGCGCCGCGCCATCGAGCATCAGGTATACAAGGTAGAGAAAGACGCCGACCGACAACGCCGACAGCGCCGTCCGCCGCGCCGCGAGCGAGTCCCTGCCCACCGGCGAGGCGACAGAAGGCCGAAGAACATCGATAGTATTCCGTACCACCGCCTTAGCCTCGTCGGCCGTTGCTTTGGCTCCTTCGGTGACCGTCGAGACCGCAGCCCCGATAGGCGGCACCGGAATCGTCAGGGCTGAGTGCTGATTTCGACGTCCGGTGCCCGCGAGCATGACGGCGGCCAGCACAGCGAACGCGATGAGCGTTGAGAAAACCGCAAAGCCCCCAACGCTCTGCTTGCCGTCACTTCGCGCGCGGCCGCCCATGGCACGAATCATAGCTCCCATTCCGATCAGAGCGCACAACAGCCAAATCATCATGTGGCTGATTGACGAAGTCGCCAGCAGCGCCACAGCCTCGCCAAGTTTGACGCGGGCGATGTCAAACTCGACGCACATCAGGCGTTGCGCTCCTCACTAAGTCCGGGGTAGCTCACGTCGACGGTCCTGCCCGGATCGACGCCATCGCAGCAGTCCCCGCCGAGGACGGCGGCGCCGAGAACGAACGGACGGTTCTTGGCGGTCTTGTTTCCGCTCCCGAATATCCACGCGAGAAGCCCAACGCGTGACATGAGCAGGGCGAGCAGGACGATGCTCAACATCACGATCCCCGAGACCGCGCCCGCGAAGTCGCCGTCTCCGGGGTCTTTGATTACGAGAAACGCAATGCAGGCGCCAAGCCCGGTCGTAGCGGCGACGATGAGCAGTGGGCAGAACGTCTCCTTCCAGAATCCGATGCGTTTGCGTGTGGTCAGTTTCTGGGCGGCGAAGAGCATCAGCGATCCACACGCGACGGCGCCGACGACTAGCCCCATCATGTCGTCATCGCATTCAGGAGTGTCGAGTGCGCCGAAGAGAATGCAGAGAATCACGCCACCGAGCGACAGGAAGGCGAAGATGCTCCAAAACCCGCGCGCCACCATGGACCGCTCCGGCGGTAATGGAACATCCGAGACGTATCCACTGGGCTGTGTGCCGGGGTGAACCGGAATCGCGAACGGAGCGTCGCGGTACTCGTGGGCGATCGATGGGTCGATCGGTGGCGCCGCCGACATGCCTTCGCCGTGGATGGCAGGCGGCTGGGCGTAATCGCCTCCGGACGGTTGCACGCCGCCTCTTTCCACGGCGGGCCGACACCACGCCAGCGCTTCGAGTAAGAGTGACAGTGCCCCCGCAGTGCCGGCGCCCATCAATGCGAAGCTCTCGTCCGAGCGGGCGTCAAAGATCGAGGCGGTGACCGCGCAGGCGATGGCGCCGAAGAGCCCCAACGAAAACGCCCGCCCGAAGCTCAGTTCCCCCCGCGAACCCGCCTCGATGCGCCCATGGATGTCGCTGAACAGAATCGTCGCCAGCATACCGACGAGGAACGCGAACGCACGCTCTTCGTACGCATCTGTCAACGGCAGGCATGCGAGCGTCATGGGCAATGCGCAACAGCCAACGGTAACCAACTTCTCGACCCAGCCCGGCTGCGCCGCCGAACCCAACCACCCCAGAGCGCGCCTCGATATTCTAACCCCGGCGGCGGCACTGAAGATCATGAGTCCCGTCGACACGCCCACCAGCTCTTCGCCCGAATTCACCGCCAGGATCAGACCCATACCGACGCAGATGCCCAGCGTAATCACGACCGACAGCACCGCCCGCTGGAACCACGACGTGTTGTTCGCCGACGCGAGCGCCGGCGTGCCGTGCGGCGCGCCGATCGGCGGTTGCCGCCGGCGCCGGTGAGGTCGACCGGCGAGTTTGTCCATCTTGCGGGCAACCTTGTCGTTGATCCGGTGGATGCGCTTCTCGACCTGCTTCGGGTACCGGCCCACATAGATGTCGTCGGCGGGGTTGGCCGGCGGCGGCGGGACCGGCGGAATCGCCCGTGGAATCGCCGGATTCGGCGAGGGGACCGGCGTGCGCATCGGTTCTTGTCCGGAGCGCCTCGGGGCGACGGTGATGGTATTGGGATTGAACCCCGCCAGACTGTTTCGGATGTCGCCGACCTCAAGCATGTCGTCGACCATCTCGTTGACGTCTTGGTAGCGGTCCTTCGGATCCTTCTCCAACGCTTTGCGAATGACCTTTCCGAACGGTTCGGGCAGCCCTTCGATTTCGGGTTGCTCGGTCAGGTGCTTCATCAGCACCTCACCCATGCTGGACCCCTCGAACGGTACGCGGCCCAGCAGCATTTCGTACAGGATCACGCCGAGCGCGTAGATGTCGATGCCACGATGGTAGTTGCCGCTGCCCACCTCGGGAGCCATGTAGTGGACCGTCCCGATGCTCGTCGTTTGGGCGCTGTGTCGCGATACCGAAATGAACTTGCTCAGCCCGTAGTCGCCGATCTTGACGTGCCCGTCTTCGTAGAAGATGTTTGCCGGCTTCATATCCCGATGGACGATGCCGCGATCGTGCAGGTCAGCCAATCCCCGCCCGATCTCGCGCAGGAAGAACGCGGCCTTTTCCTTGCCCAGCCCGTTAGGCTCGGCGATGAGTAGCTCGCTCAGCGCCGGCCCGGCGATGTGCTCCATAATGATGAAGTACTCGCCGTCGGCGTTCTTCTTCACGTCAAAGATGCTGACCAGGTAAGGGCTTTTCAGGTTGATGCAGTGGCTAACACCGCGCAATTCGACGTCGGAGTTATCGCGCAAGTACTTGAGCGCGACCTCGCGTCCGCCGTCGCTTACGGCGTAGTACACCTCGCCGAACCCGCCGCGCCCGATGCCCCGCTGGATGGTGTACCCCTCCAGCGGCCGATCACCATGTTTGAATGTGTAAGCCATGCTCGTTTCGTCCGTTTCACGGGCTGCGGGCCCGAAGAGTCACCGCGCTCGTCAAGCCGTCCTGTGCATCGCGTGCTGCGGCTCTGTGGCGTAAACAGCCAAAGTCCCGGCGACGCGATCGTGCAACGCTCGCCCGCGCAAATCGAAAGCCGCCATCAGATACCCGATGAAGAGCGTCATAATATTCAGGAATTTCGCCAGCGCCCGCCCGAACGCCTGCCCCACCGAGCACGGGCGACCGTCGGCGCTTATGATCTTGATCCCGCACGCCCGCTTGCCCAGGGTTTGCCCGTTCCACTTCCCGATCAGGATTCCCTGGTACAGGATGAGCAGCACGCCCGTCGCTTCTTCGTTCGCGAACAGCTTCCCGACCAGTGCCACGATCACGACGTCGATGAAGACAGCGACGCCGCGAATCCAAAAGCCCGCGTATTCGAGTCGCCCTGCCGCCGCCTCGGGCGACAACGCATCCACGGGGCGCGGCGGTGGGGGCGGCGACGTTCCCGCCACCACCTTGAGGGCGCTGCCCGCAGCGTCGGCCAACTCCCGAACGGCGTCCTGGAAACCAGCCACCGGTGCAAGCGGTGGTCGCGCCGGATTGGGCGAGGGCATCGGTGTGGGGAAGCTCTCGTTCGGTGGTCGCCGCGGAACGTATGTCATCGTGTTGGGATTGAACCCAGCCAGGCTGTTACGAATGTCGCCAACCTCCAGCATATCGTCGATCATCTCGTTGACGTCTTGATAGCGGTCTTTGGGATCCTTCTCCAACGCCTTGCGAATGACCTTTCCGAAGGGCTCGGGCAGCCCTTCGATTTCGGGCTGTTCGGTCAGGTGCTTCATCAGCACCTCGCCCATACTGGAACCCTCGAACGGCACGCGCCCCAGCAGCATCTCGTACAAGATGACGCCGAGTGCGTAGATGTCGATACCGCGATGGTAGTTCCCGCTGCCAACTTCGGGCGCCATGTAATGCACCGTCCCGACGCTCGTCGTTTGGGCGCTGTGTCGCGACGTCGAGATGAACTTGCTCAGCCCGTAGTCGCCGATTTTGACGTGCCCGTCTTCGTAAAAGATGTTCGCCGGCTTCATGTCGCGATGAACGATGCCGCGATCGTGCAGATCCGCCAGCCCCCGCCCGATCTCGCGCAGGAAGTAGGCGGCTTTCTCCTTTCCGAGCCCGTTCGGCTCGGCGATGAGCAGTTCGCTGAGTGACGGTCCGGCGACATGCTCCATGATAACGAAGAACTCGCCGTCGGCGTTCTTTTTGACGTCAAAGATGCTGACCAGGTGTGGGCTCTTGAGATTGATGCAGTGACTGATACCCCGGAGTTCGACCTCTGAGTTGTCGCGCAGGTACTTGAGCGCGACGTCGCGCCCGCCGTCGCTCACCGCGTAGTACACGTCACCGAACCCGCCGCGCCCAATGCCCCGCTGGATGGTGTATCCCTCCAGCGGTCGATCACCATGTTTGAACGTGTAGGCCACGACGCTGATCCTTCGCTAGATGCTCGGTCTGAGGTTCGTCGTCTTGAATGGCTGCACCGTGAAGCTGATGTTCGCCATCGACACCTGCTCGCCGATTTCGAGCGGTCTCGCCTCGGCGTCGACCCCACCGTTTCGCCGCGGCCTGATCCACAATTGACCGCCGCGCTCGAACAGGAGTAGGTCTTGCTCGGCGGTGTTGCAGGCGATGTGGGCGTTCTTGCCGTAGCCGATGACCGCGGTCTTTTTGAACAGGATCACCCGCCGAACGTCGCTGGGCATTTTCGTCGAACTGCTGAGTTCTATGATACCACTGGGGCTTTGCCGATGCGGCGCGCGAAATGCGAATTTCGCGTTTCGCGACAAAACCACGCGGTTTCCGGGTCGTAGAAGCTGATGACGCGTCGGTCGACCGTCCACCATGACGTCGCGCGTGCTGAACAGGAAGTAGTCGTCATCCACCCGGGCGATCTCCGCGTGGCGCTCCGCCAGATCGGACTGGATGGGGATATCGGCGGGGTTGCCGGTCATCGAACGGCCAATCGTCACCCGGTCGTCGCGCAGAAGCAGGTAGCTTCCCCCGCCGTCGACGAGTAGCAGCAGGTGCTCCGGGACCGGCTTCGAGATCGCCTCCCGGTTCTTGAGCAGGACGGTGGCTCGGAGATCCTCGTGGGGCTCGCGTACAGCCGACTTCGCCACAGCCGATCGGGCGTGTTCCCCGAGCGGACCACCGTAGAGGTCGGTCAATAACCCGTCGAGTTTCTCGAGCTGCGCGACCGTCTTGTTCAGCCAAGCAAGTTTCGGACTGAGACGTTGAAGCCGGAGCAGCACACGTCGCGTTTCCTCAAAATCGCCTTTGTCGAGGGCTCGGGAGGCTTTTCGAGCCAGTTCGACCATCTCCTCGGCATCGCGCCGCGACGACACGGCCTGTCCAATGGACCCAAGTCGGGCCAGCTCGTCGATGGCGCGATTGATGCGGCCGTCGTGCAGCGCCGACACCGCATCCGCCACCACTCGATCGCAGATCGTCGCCTCGAGTTCGATCGCAGCCGGTGCGTGCGGATCGATGCGTCGGACCTTGGCGAATCGTTCGACGGCTGCTGGTAGCTGCTTTTGGTTGATCATCTTCTCGACCTGTGCGAAGGCGTCGGCTGCGTGGCGCCGGCGATTGTCGATATCTTTGGCGAGTCGCCGCGCTTCGGCGTCGTCCTCGTCGGCATCGGCGAGCAGTTGCTTGCCGGCGACGAGCGATCCCTGTTGCACGCGCTCTTTGGCTCGCTCGATGCGATGGCGCTGCGAATTGGCTTGTCGCGCGACCTCTTCCGCGACGGTGCGGATGTGGCCGCGCAGCTCACGGATGTCGTCGATTCGGAGCCCGCCGGCCTCGGCTTTGACCAGATCGTTGAGGGCTTCGGTGAACCGTTCCTCGGCGAAGTGTGCGCGGGCTCGTTCGATGAGCTTGTCCGTCAGCTTCTTGACCAGCGTGCTCCCGCGTCGGTGCTCGCGGATATCCGGCGCGGTGGCGAGCCGGTGGGCTTCGTCCAGCCGACCACTCTTGAGCGCCTTCTCCGCCGCTTTGATCCGAACGATGATGAGCCGACCGAACATAACCGCCATCCTCAAGTCTCGGAGGTTCCCCTCAGCCATCCTATCGAGCGCCCCGCCACCGGCCAACGCGACGTCCGGTCCACCTTACCGGACTCTCGCCCAACCCCTCGTGCGGGCTACACCATCGAATTCGGGATCACCGCCTGTTTATTTGTTGCCTGGAAACGTCGACCGCTACAATGGGGAGGGCGGCGAGAGTCGGAACGCGGGGCGCTCATGGCTCGCCACCGTACCTTACATAAGTCATTTATTGGAAACAGGTTACATTCTGACAAATGATGCCCGATCACGCCGTGCGGATGGCGTCGATGATGTTGGCGCGGGCGGCGCGGAGGGCGGGGGATAGGCCCGCTATCACGCAGACGGTCATGGTGATGCCGACGCCGACCGCCACATCTGGCCAGGGGATGACGAAGTCCGGCGCGAAACCAATCGCACGCGCGGTCAGCGTCTGATCGGTGTCGGCGGCATGCACGCCCAACGCGATGCCGGCGGCGCTCCCAATCGCGCCCAGGATCAACGCTTCGCCCAACACCAGACGCATGACCTGCCACCGCGTCGCACCGGCAGATCGAAGGAGGCCGATTTCGCGCGATCGGCTGATCACGTTGGCGGTCATCAGGTTCCCAACGCCCAAAGCCGCCACGATCAAGGCGACGATCGGAATGGTGGCCAAGAGCAACGTGGCCTGTCGAATGTCGTGGTCGATTCGCTCCTTGAGTTGCCGTAGCGATCCGAAAATCGAATTCGGACGATCGATTGTGCGCACGACCTTTTGCATGACGAGTTGGTCGAAATACAGTCGCCACCGCCCGGCAGGTTCCAACTCGTCCCAATGGGTAGCCACGTGCGACAGCGCGCCGACGTAAGGCGCGAGTGGTTCCGATGGGTCGGGTGCCGCGTCCGGTTGTTCCAGCCAACGCGCGAGGCGCGGCGCCAGCATTTCCAACTCCTCCGGATCGTTGGTCATCCGATTGCCCCAGTCGACAAGTGCCCGCGCCACCAACTCGTGAGTGACAGAAGGTGGCACTTCCAACTCGAACATCTCCGGCGTCTCGCCCTCGGGCAGCTCGAAGTTCATCAACAGCATCGACATCTCGTCGATCCCGAAATGCTCCTTGGCGTCCTCCAACGATCCCAGGACCGAGCCAGCCGCAGCCACCATCATATAGCTGCCCGCATGGAAGAAGTTGACCGCGATGTCCAGCGCCGGCGAGCGGACCACGCCAGCCACCTCGAAGACCGCGGTGCGCCCGGCTGCGGTGATCGGCACGCGGTCGCCCAGGTGCAGGTTGTAGGCCCGCGAGGCCTCCGGGGGGACCAGGATGTACCCGCCCGACATCGTCTTGGCGCGGGCGTCTTCGAAGTCACCCTCGAGGAATTCGAGCTTGGTCATTTTGAGAAACTTGTCCGGCTCGCCCGCGACGAATGTCGCCCGCAGCTTGAGAAGGTCGAAGAACCCGCGTTTCCCCTCGCCGATATCGCAAGCGATCTCGCTGACCACCGTACACTCCGCCACCCCCGGAGTCGCCCGCGCGAATCGTGCGTACGAACCCGGCGCCGGCGTGCGGGTCCAGACGAACGCCTCCGCAAGCCGCTTCGGGAAGTCCCAGCCCGCGCGGACGCTGGCTGAATCGACCGCCACCGTGATCAACAGCGACAACCCCACCATCAACCCGCTGCAGATGCCCGCACCGCGCCATGCGGCGCGCCCGATCTGATCGTGTAGGAGCTCCGGACGCAATGCCAGGGACCAAGCAGCCACGCGTACCGCAAGCCTGCCGCCCATCTGCACCGCCAGCGGCGTCATCATCGCGTAACCGATGTACAAGAGCGCGGTCCCGGCGATGGCGACGTCCAGCCCGATCCAGCGGATCGGCGGTATGGTCCGCACCATCCAGTTGTGCCCAAACATCATCGCCAACCCCGCGACGGCAGCCAATAACGGCAACCATGGTCGTCCGCGATGCGCCTGCGGTCGCGTCGCGTCGAGCGGCGAACGCCTGGCAGCCTGCATCGCCGGCAGACACGCGGCGCCCAGGGTGGTCAGCCCCCCGCCGATCACCGCGAACACCACTCCGCGCTCACTGATCGCAAACGTCGGCATGTATTCCGGCGCGAGCGCCCGCGCCACGTAGGTCAACGCCAACCCCAACGGGATACCGGCGATTACACCGATGGTGCCCAGCGGGGCGACTTCGAATAGCACTTGACCGGCTAACTGTACCCGCGTCGCCCCCACGCACCGCAGCATGCCAAGTTGCCGCACGCGCTCCGCCATCCCGCACGACTGCGTGGTCATGATGATGAAGAAGGCTGTCAGCAGCGCCACACCCGAGACCATCATCAGGGCCAACTCGGTCAGGCGCTGTGCCTCGTTCACCTGCTTCAGACGCGCCGTCGATGTCGCCACCTGATAACCCGCGCGCCGCGAGCCGATGATCTCGCGAATCCTGTCGGCGGTACGTTCGAGATTCTCAGGCGACGGGTCGGCCAGCATTGCGTCCACCACGGTGAGTTCGCTACTTTCGTGGGTCATCTCTTGCAGGTCGGGCAGTGCGACGTAGATCATCGGCCTTTGAAAACCCGCCACGCGCTGGGCTTCGTACATCCCCACCACCTCGAACGACTCAGCCGGTCCGTTCGCGTAGACTTCGATCACCACGCCGTCGCCCATGGCGATCCCCGTCAGTCGACTCATCTCCGCCTCGATCACCGCGACCCCGCGCTCGCCCGGCTGAATTAACCGCCCGGTGACGTCGTACGTACGAAAGGCGTATTCGGTCGTGGGCTCGATGCCGATGACGTCAACCTGCAACGATCGGCCGTCATCGGCGGGCGCGCTCATCCGCCGCTTGAGACGAGGTGTCACGGCCGTGACACCCTCGATCCCCTTGACCACGTCGACCATGTCACCCGAGATCTGTCCCCAATGCCCCATCGGCGACTCGACGGTCAGGTGCGTCCGCCCAACCCATCGGTCGACGATGGCGGCTGATATGCTGCGACGCACCGACTCGAAACTGCACGTCACCCACACCACGGTCCCGACGCCCAGCGCGACCGCAATGATCACGCCCAGAGAACGACCGATCCTAGCCCGCCAGTTCCTGGTAGCGAGAAGCCACCAATGACGCATGATCCTCTCCGGATGGTTCAATTTCCCCGACGACCGCCCCGTCCGACAGCACAATGACCCGATCGGCATGCGTCGCGCCGGTGGCTTCGTGGGTGACAGCCACGATCGTGCAGCCCTCTTCGTTCGCCAGACGCCGAAGCAGTCGCCAGATCTCCTGCCCGTGCTTCGAGTCGAGATTCCCGGTGGGTTCGTCAGCCAACACCACGGCGGGGCTGTTCACCAGCGCCCGTGCGATCGCAACGCGCTGCTGCTCACCGCCGGACATGGCGTCGGGCCGATGCTCGGCGC
>JAJDDS010000334.1 GCA_029260195.1 Phycisphaerae bacterium | reverse complement strand
GCGAGCGCTGAACGACAAAGCTGCGGACGGGACGGATCGTGAGAAGTACGTGGCGTTTTGTTTGCTGGGTGAGCTTGCGGGGCGAGAGGATCTTCCGGGGGAGGCACGAGCGCGAATCCTGGAGGTGTGCGCGTCGGCGGCGCGGTCGGCTCAGTGGCCTGGGGTTGTATCCGCGGCACGATGGGCTGCGGGGCGTTTGGGCGAGGAGATTGAGCTGGGATCGGCTGACAAGGTTCTTGTTGACGATCTGAGTGGTCTCAGTTTTGTGCGGATTCCACCCTGCGCGGCGTACGGGCGTGGCGCGGCGTTGACTGATCCGGATCGTTTTGAAGACGAGGAGGTTGTCGATACGCCGGTGGCGATTGACGGTGTCTACTTTTCGACGACGGAGGTCACGATGGCTGTGCTCGAGCCGTTTCTGAAGTCGGTTGCGAGCGAGGCCGTTGTGAACTGGGCAACGCAGGAAGGTGCGCGGGCGCGGGATGTCGTTTTGGCGGAGATGCGGGATCTCACGTTGGGTGAGAAGCAGCGCGCCGCTGCGAATCACATCAGTCTGAACGCAGCGCGGGCGTTTTGCGATTGGTTGGATTCCAAGGTCGAGGATTCACCCGCGCGACGTTACCGTCTACCCACGGAGGAGGAGTGGGAATACGCCTGCCGGGCGGGCAATGTGGGTCGGTATTGCTTTGGGGGAGATTCACAGTACGCACGGTACTTCGCGCAGTGCGACGGCTCGCTCGGGACGTTCCAGATCGTCGGGCAGAAGATGCCCAATTGGTACGGGCTGTTCGATCTTCACGGTGGATTGTGGGAATGGACCAGCGGCCGCTACGAAGCCAGATTCGTGACGGAGCCGGAGCACGCGGGAAAAGAGATGTACGCGTATCGTAGCGGCGGTTACTATGCGCCCGCGGTGCGGTGTCGTTCGACGCAACGCAATCGAGGTGAGGCCCATGGATCCAACTATTATCTCGGGTTTCGGCTGGTGATGGAGCTTAAGTGATGATGAAGCGAGCGGTCGTTGTGGGTTTGTCGCTTCTGGCGTTTGCGGGGTCGTGTGGATTCGAGACTTCGGAGTTCGCGGACCTGCCGATCGAGTCGCGGTTCGCGTTCACGAACTTCTCGCTGGAGTTTTACGCGACGCTGGGGATACGCGAGCACAGTGATGATCCGGGCGAGTATGCGCGGGTGCCGCTGCTTCCACCGGGCGCGACATTTCGTGGGACGTTTTTGGATTTTGTCGGTACGGGATGTCCGGGATCGCTCGATCTGCAACTGTTGATGTACGCCCGAGTAGCGAACGATGTGCCGATCGGTGCGGATGAGGGTGAGGCTGTCGAGGCGACACCGGTTGTCGCGGGTGAGACGCTGGACGTACCAGCCTGCGACGTGCAGGTGTTGGAGACGTACACGATCGTGAACTGGGAGGCGGAGGATGGCGTCGCTCGGGTGAAGATCGCCCAAGACACAGCCGTCGAGGGTGAGATTCGCGACTTGGGGATGTTTGGTGGGATTGATGCGACGTGGGAAGTTGGAGGTGTTGATCCGGCGCTCGTGGCGATGGCGCCGCCGGCAGCGGCCGCCAATGAACGGTTGAGCGGGTCGGTGATTCTGTCGGACGGATCGGGCGTCGAGGGGATCGGCGTGCTACTGCGGACGCGGTTTCGGGTCCGGCTGGATGATGCGGATGGGAGCAACGATCCGGACGCGGGGTTCGGCGATCCGATCGCGTTCACTGTTACGGACGCTGACGGCGCATTTTCGTTCGATCGGCCACCCGGGGCATATGAGATCGAGTTTTTTTCCGATGACTTCGCGTTCCGGCCGGATGTTGTGATTGTGGAGTCTCCGATCGAAGTAATCACCACGGTGGCGGAACCTGTGTAGGTGTGACATGAAAACACGAGCGATTTGCGGGTGCGGTTTGAGATGTGGCGTGGCGGCGATCGGTTGCGTCGTCGTGTTGGCTGCGGGTTGCTCGCTACAGCCGGTGGGCGAGGGGCCGGTGAATCCGTTTCGGGATCTGCCGGACGTATCGTTCGATGGGGTAGCGCATGATCTGGCTACGACGATCGCGCCTTTGGGGTCGCTGGAGGGCGGGGAGGTGATTCGCGTTCTGGTGGAAGGGGATGCGATCGAGTCGGTGTTGATTCTGACGGAAGACGACGCGTTCGCCGAGGCGGGTATGATCGTCGGTGGCGGTCCGGCGAATGCGGCGTTCGAGTATCGCGTGCCGTCTGGCGGGCGTTATTTCGCGTATGCCCAGTTCGCTTCTGATTCCGCACGGTTGCAGATGCGCGGGACGATCACGCTGAGCGCTGGGGATGAGACGTTCGCGCCGCCGTCGTCGCAGGCTGTGGTGTTGGTGTTTGAGGACGATTACCTGACGGATCCGGGTTTGTTCGATCCGGAATCGGGGACGGCTGACGAGCGGGCGCTGCTGGAGGAGATCAGCGGTGAGGTCGCGCGCGCGGTGGTCGCGCGGGTGCGTACGATTTTTGCTGGGACACCGATTGTGATCTTCGAGGCCGATGAGTCGCCCGTCGGCGCGGTGTTCAGCGTGGTGAGGTTTTCGCCGTTGCGGGTGGTTGCGGACGAGGACGAGTTCGCGATTGACTCGGCGCTTCCGATCACGGCGGGAGACAACGCGGAATGCGTCGAGCGGGTGATTTTCGGGGAAGTGCTGCCGCGCGGCTCGGCGCAGGATCCGGGGAACCGGGTTCCGGACGATGAAGCCGTCGTCTACGTGGGGAGCTTTCAGGGACGCGGAGCGGATTGTCAGACGGCGGCGATCAATTCGATCAACAACATCGTGCTGGGGTTGTCACAGACCGCCGCACATGAGGTCGGGCATTTGGTCGGGTTGTATCACGTGGCGCTGGTGGACTTGATGGACCGTTCGCCATCGCGAGCGTTTCAACGGGAGTTGGTTTTCGCGCGGGGTCAGATTCTAAGCGAGGCGCTGACGGAAACGGCGGACGGTTCGGAAACGGTGGCGACGACCGTGCAGACGACGATCATTCAGGATCCAGCCACGTACTTCGCGGCGATCTTCGGCGGGTAGTCAGTGTCGGTGGCGGGCGCACTGGTGAAGACGCATCGTCGTGAAGAACACGATCAACAGACCCATCGCGGACACATCCAACGTGCCACAGAGAATGTCCCGGGGCGTGGCTTGAGCCGTGACCACCACGCTGAGTTCGTCGGTCGCGCGTTCGTCCATTGAATCGGTGACGGTGAGGCGGATGAAGTGCGTACCTTCGGTGAGTTTGACGGTCGGGCTTTGACCGACGGCGATCTCGGTGTCGTCGAGAGCGGACGTCCAAACGAATTCCATGGGCAGGTCTTGCCGGGAGAAACTGCGCGACGCATCGAACCGGACGGTGGCTGTTTCGCTGCCGGAGTCGAGGGTGACGTCGACGTCGTCGCCCGCGGACGCGACGAGTTCAAGTCCTCCGCAATCGAACGCGATTTCGCCGCACGGTGCCGGCAAGTCACCCGGCGGTCCGCAGGCTGGGATCGTGAGGGTCAACGTCGCCACCATCGCGATGGGAGCGGTGCGTTTTCGCAGCTGTTTTCCCCGTGTGGCCATCGTGCGTTGGCGTCTCGGATCACCTGCGGAAGTGGGTCTCGCAGGCGGCGCGGTCACGGTTGAAGAAGCCGGCGTTGATGAGGTCCTGGCATCGACCATTGGTGCCAGACAGCGGGTTCATCCGGGCGGTGAAGATGTTTCGGTCGGAGGCGGGTCCGAGGCCGGCGGCGAAACCTTGCTGAAGGCCTGGGCGGCCGACGATGGCGTTCGTGACGGTCGGCGGCGGGGCGCTGAGACCGGGACGACCGACGATGGCTGTCGGTGACATGATCTGCGACTCAGCCGCTTCCCTGCCGGAACCGGAGACGTCACTGATGCCGAAGGCAGCCACACTAACTGCCTGGATCGCGAACTGCTGGTACCGCGCGCCGGGGGCGGTGTACATGCGCTTCGTGGGTTTACTGCCGTCGTGGTCAGCCGGTTTCTTCTGTTCGTCTTCGGTCTGACCTCGCGCGGCGTCCTGGTTCGCGACGGGTTGGTCGTCGGGAGGAGCGGCCTGTTGCTCAGACGGCTGGATGAAGTCAGCCGCCAGCACGACGTCGTATCCGTCGAACGCCCGAATGGACGCCGGGATGTCCGGGCGGTAGAAGACGCGCTGCATCTGGCAGCCGGTCGCGGCGAAGGATGCCACGGCGATCAACGTCAGGCAGGTCGTGTTGGTCTTGGTCATGTCGCACCTCGGGATGTGAGCGTGAGCGAGTCTGTCACGATCGATTATACCGCACCGTCGAAGCCGGGCAAACAGTTTCTCGTATTGAGGCTTCGATTCTGCGTTTCCTCGGCCGGCCAAGGGGTCCGCCGCTGCATGGTTCGGGCGATTCCGTGATCTACGGTCAGAAAGACCATTCCAGTTGTACGCCGGCGATCCACTTGTCGTAGGTGAATGGGCTGGCGCCGGCGGTCGTGGTGACGTTCGAGTTTGCATCGGACCAACCGACAATCCCATGCACGGTCAGGTCGCCGCGTTCGGCGACGGTGACGAGTTTCTGCGAGATGACCGCGGTGAGCGTGGTCAGGAAATCGGAACGTTCATCGGCGTCGCCGTCGAGCAGGCTGTCGTTGCGGTAGTCGGCGATTTGCCAATTGGCATTGAAGCGAAAGGTGAGGTCTTTCTGAGGCAGCCAGGGGTTGGTGAGGGGGACCGCAACGTCAAGGTAGAACGTGTGGTCAAGTCGGTCGAACTCGCGTCCCTCGGTGGCGACGGAATCGAGGGAATACCCGGCAGCGATATCCCATGTCCAGTGGCTGTCGACGATGGGTCGCAGGGCGAACTTCTGCTCAAGAGAGATGGCGTTGGTATACCCGTCGCGGTCAAACCGGGGGTCGGTGTCGAAAAGAAAGTCGCGGCCCTCGATGCGGTAGGTCAGGGTTGATTCGGTGGGGCGTAGCGATTCAGACATGCCGGGCCAAGTGTAGATCAGACTGGGGGTGATGGCGTGGGCTGACGAAAAGGGCTCGTTGCCGAGGTAGGTGATGTCGTAGTCGTATTGGATGGCAGCGGACCAGCGATCGTTGAGCGCGCGAACATATCGGAAGGTGGCGCCGTAGTCCTGGTCGTCAAACTCCTCGATGGCGAAGTGCCACGAGTCGACGATACGCACACCGACGGTAAGGGTCTCAGCTTCGGTAGCGATCGGGGCGTAGGCGAACTGAAGGCGGGAGGTGAACTTGCCGTCACCGCGTCCGGCGAGGTCGAGTCCGGCGCCGCCGCTGCCGAGAAAGGTCACGTTGGAATCGTAGGCTAGTCCCAAGTTCAGAGTAACGCCGAAGACTTGGTTGCGCGCTTTCCCGCGGTAACGGCGGATTGCCTCGGCCAAGTTTGGATCGGGGTCGCCGTGGGCGGATAGCAGGTCCTGAGCACGGTCAAGTGATTCCATGGAGGTGTACCAGTTGCCGATTTCGAGGTGTGCGAGTCCGCGGTAGAACCAAACCCATGGGTTGTCGGGCTCGCGTGACTCGACTGTGTCGAGTCGTTGGAGGGCTTCGCGGGGTCGATTGGATTGTACGAGCTCGGCGGCTGCGTCGAGATCGGATTGCACCGGTGGTGGCGCATCGGTTTGCGCCGGCGCGGGTGCCGCTGCGAACAATGCGACGATGATGTGGGTGAACATAGGTACCGAACGGGGGTGCTTGAACGGGCTCTTGTTGAATCGCACGCAATCAGACTCCCATTGGACGATCGCGGGGTTATCGTCAGTTCCGCACTTCCACGACAACCTCGACGAAATCAAACTTGAACTGCTGTGTGAGCGTACCGCACTGGTCGATCAGATCCTGCGGGAGTAGCTCGCCTACGAGCGGCACGTCGTTTTGCACGGTGAGTCGGATGTAATGGACACCGGTTTGGAGGGTGATCTCCGGATCGGCTTCGGTGGAAAACTCGTCGCCCGGGGCGCGGGTGCAGGGGTCGCCGTCGGCGGCGCCCGACGTCCAACTGTAGGCGAGGGCGGTGGCTGTGTTTCCCGGGGCGCTGGCGCTACCCTGCAGCAAGACGACCTCGCCGCCGTCATCGTCGACCCCTTCGACGATGAATCCGGTGGCGTCGGGGTTTTCGGTCACGGTCTGGCCGGGAGCGGCGAGCACACTGAGTACGGGCGTAGGAAAAGAGCTCGTACACAGACCGGCGAATTCGGAACACTGCGTTGTGAAGGGAAGGCGCGTTTCGGTCTCGGCGGGCAGACCGTCGAGCGGCGTCATCTCGTCGTCCTGCGGATCGTCCGTGTCCGTCATCGGCGAATCGGCGCCGGGGGTCATGTCGACGATGGTGCAGCCGGCGAATGGCACCAGGACTGCGACGCAAACGAGCAGGGACGGACACGCCCACAACGCGCGCGATTCCGAACAGGTGTTGAGACACGATACGATCATGTTAGATTCCCTTGCGGTGAACAGCCGCTGCCAGTGACTCGTTCGCGCTGGACGATTGATGGCGCGGGGAGTCGCGCCGCGCGCCTGCACGACCCACGCCGACTGGATCGCAGGATAGCGAAGAATCACGATAGTACAACAGCCGTCAGGGTGGGCAACGTACATGTTGACCCGTTCCGATGGGCGGCGGGACGGGTCAACACGCGACTCCGGCGTGGGGAGTCGCTGTGGGATTGCGCTTTGCGAATTCCGGCGCTACGGCATGAGGGCGATGTCACATGGCATTGAAAAGCGGATGGTGACGGGCTGTCCACAGGCGAAGTCGGTGCCCCGTTGAAGCGTGATTTCACCGGGGGAGGCGGTGTCGCCGAACTGGTCCGTGTACACGACTTCGCCCAGGTGGACCAGATCGTCGCATGCGAAGGTCACTTCGCCGACGCTGGAGGGCGTGATGTCGAGTGAGGTGCCTCCGAAAATTGGAATGATCGGATGGATGGTGACTGAGGCGCCATTCGGCCCGTCGAACTGAACATTGAGGGTGAACAGCTCGCCCTGCCCATCGCCGGGGTTGGTGCCAAATCCGTCGAGCAGCACGGTGCAGGGCTCGGGTGGTGGCTCATCGCCATCATCGCCCGGAGGGGTACCACCACCACCGCCACCGCCGCCGCCGCCATCTCCGCCATCTCCGCCACCGCCGCCGTCGTCGTCTTGGCCGTCGCCGTCGGGGGGGGGCGCATCGTCGTCTTGAGGCGTGGAGGAATCGTCGCCTTGGTCCGGGTCGGTCTGGTCCGAGCCGTCAGCATCGTCATCGACGGTATCGACGGTATCGTCGGAACCGGCGTCAGGCGCGCCGGTGTCGTCGTCGGGTCGGTCACCCGGGGAGGTTGCGTCGCCGGTGTCATTGTCGAGCGTGTCGCCGGCCGGATCGTTCATGTTCGGAGCCGGGCAGCCGGTGAGCGTAATGATGCCGATTCCGGCGAAAGCAAGCAACACGAGCATAAGTGTTAGGCGGTTCATGATTCAATCCCTCCTTCGAGCGGTCAGAATGCACCCCACGGCGCCGGGCTACAGATTGCCGGTGGGCGCGCTTTCGTCGGGGCAGCGTGGTGCGTCAGGCACCGTGGAATGCTAGGGCGCGTGCGAGCCGGAGTCCAAGTGTCGATTGCGAGTATGGGACGCTATGCGATGGCGTTGGGGTGCTTGGCGTATTGGCGCAGGCACTGGATGAGCGGGACACAATCGGAGTTGGCGCCGGCGCACGCCGATAACCCGCTTCCGGAGTCGGCGCCGGCGAAAGCGGCGGTGGGACCTATGACGGTCAACATGGGTGCGGCGATTTGATCGCGGTCTGCCGCTTCAGCAATGGTGGCGAGGTCCGCGGTGATGACGCGCTGGTCGGGCGTGGTGGCGCGCTCGATGCAGGCGGCGGGCGTCGCGGGATCGCGGCCGGCGGCGATGAGTTGCAGTGTGACGTCTCGCAAGTTGGCGCAGCCCATCATAATGACAAGCGTGTCGATGGAGGCGAGGGCGCGGTAGTCGAGGTTCGGCGGGGTGGCGGCTGATCTTGGCGATCGTTCGGCGTGCTGTTCGGTGTGGGCGGTGATGATGGCGAAAGAGCGCGCGAGTCCGCGGTGGGTGACGGGGATACCGGCGGCGCCGGGGCCTGCGATTGCGCTGGAGACGCCGGGGACGACGACGCAGGGAACGCCGGCGCGGGTGCATGCATCGAGTTCCTCGGCACCGCGACCAAATACAAACGGATCGCCGCCCTTGAGTCTGACGATGGTGCGGTGGCGGCGGGCGCGGTCGACGATGATGCCGTTGATTTGGTCTTGGGTTCGCGTGTGGTTTCCGGGGGCCTTGCCGACATTGACGCGTTCGGCGCGGCGCGGGACCTCTTCGAGTAGTTCGGCGGGAGCGAGGCGGTCGTAGACGACGACGTCGGCGCGTTTGAGCAGTCTG
>JAJDDS010000333.1 GCA_029260195.1 Phycisphaerae bacterium | reverse complement strand
GCGCCAGCGCTTCTTGGGGGTCCCCTTTGGATTCGGCCTCTTGGGCCTCGCGGAGCCAGGGTGCGATTCGGATCTGCTTCGCCCGCAGATCCTTGATGAGCTTTGCGTCTTTTTCCCGACCTCCGGCCTGCAGCATGATCTCCAGCAGCTCAATCGCGGCGACAGGGTCCTCATGCTGCAACCCGGACAGCTGTTTCTCGCGATCTAGTCGAAGAAAATACGCCGCAACGTCTTTATTGCAGCCTCCGCACTTCTCAACATCCAAGCGGTTCTGTCGATCGCAGGTCGGACATTCCCGAAAGAGGTAGGACAGGTCGTGGCCGCAACGCTCACACGACCTGCTTTTCACGTTGGCGGTGATGTGGCCGCATTCCCGGCATGCAACTTCGGCCAACAATGACACGCCCTTCGCAGCCCGTTCGACGTCGTTCATGAGTGACTCTACAGTCGCGTACCGGTCGTCCGCGTTCTTCCGCAGGCACCGTTCCACGATTGGCCACCATTTGCTTGCCTCACCCTTCAGCAGCGGTGGGGCCGTATTCAGATGTTTTTCACGCAACTCAGCCTTGGAGCCGTCGAACGGCGGGCTGCCGTCCAGGAGCTCGTACAGAAGAAGCCCCAGGCTATAGATGTCGCTCGCAGGACCGATGTCTTGCTGCCGAGCGCACTGGAACTGTTCAGGACTCATGTATCGCGGCGTGCCGACGCCCTGTCGGAGGATCTGATCGGGGTTTTGGGCGAATCGCTCACCGGCGAACCGACCGAGCCCGAAGTCCGTTACCTTGGCTGTTCCCGAAACCAAGAGCACGTTTTCGGGCTTGAGGTCCAGATGGGCCAGGCCCGCGTCGTGAATCGCACGCACTCCCTGGCAGGCCTCTTTGAAGTGCGCGAGCGCTTGCTTGCGCCGCTTCTCGACATCCGAGTGCTTTGCCAGCCACTGCCGCAAGCTACCGCCGTCGGCGCAATCCATCGGCAAGAGAATCAGAGGAAGTCCTTTGTAGTCGCACAATCGCGGATCGTCCGAACGGACGATGTGGGCTATGTCCGTGATCTTTTCACGAAGCTTAAACTCGTGAAGTAGGCTTTGGCTTGAATGAGTGCGGTCACCGTCCTGGGCCACGACAATCTTCAAAGCCCGTTTTTCCTTCAGCACCGAATCGTCGACCAGATACACGGCACCGAAGCCGCCCTCACCGATGGTCTTGCGAACGATGTAACGATCCGCCAGAGTCTCACCTGGTTGAATCTCCAGCCGCGTAATCTGGCCAAGTCGAACGCTATCGCCCGGACGTGTGACATATCTTTGACTCACTGCATCGTCGTTGGGCGAAGACACATCCGTGCGCGCCGAACCCGACGGGGTCACGCAGCCCGACAGCGGCTGTTCGCAGTATGGACAGTATTTCCAATGCGCCTTGACCGTTTTGCCACAGCTAGCGCACCTCGTTTGAGCACTTGGGGTTGGCGTGTGGCAGCTTGGGCAGACTTGAAAACCCGCTTCCAACTCCTCACCGCAACCGCACTTCGTGATCGTGTTCGCCATGAGCAAGGAACTCCATCATGCGAGAGAGAGTTTCTCTGGCCGGTTTCGGGCATCATCGCCGTGTGCTTTCCGGCCGTGCTACCCCTTAGTGACCCAAGAGAGCCGTAGCACCTCTGGTCTCTGCTGATACAAAGAGCCGTAACGGCCGAATCGGCGCGCCTTTACGCCAAGCAAAATCGTGGCTCCACGGCAACCGGGTTGGGGAGGGCGGAATCATCTGACCCTCGTGAACGGTGACGATGTACGGGCTTGGGGAATCGGTGGTCGCACAAAAATAGATGGCGTTCATGAAGCGCTGGTCACGTTTCTGCTTCATTTCGTTACACTTGAGGTTCCGGGGACCCGGGAGTGGACGCGGATCTGGCCCGGCGGTCGCCGCGACCATTGGAATCGGAAGCTGTAGATGACAGGCCCTTCGCCAACTCAAGATGGAAGCACGCCGCTCAACGACGACGTTTTCTGGCAGGAGACCAGCGAGCCTCAGTCTGAGGCGTCGAAGGCGCTCGATGAAGCGTTGGGTGCGACGTTTCCGGCGATGTACGACCACGTGGAGCCGTTGGCAAAAACACGGCTTTCCACGACGTGGAAGGCACTCAATCGTCACACCAAGACTTACGAGGTAATCAAGGCACCGACGCTCGAAGTTCTGGACGATCACAGGCTGAGCGAACAATTCCGGCAGGAGGTGCAGATCGCGGCATCGCTGGACCACCCATGCATCGTGCAGTTGCGGTACCCGAGCCTGGACAGGCAGCCGTGGTTCTTCACGATGCCCTTCATCGAGGGAGAGCATCTCGATCAGTACTGCGACGACCAGCGTCTCGGGATCCGCGATCGATTGGCGGTGTTCTTGAAGATCTGCGATGCGGTGAGCTACGCCCACGACCATGGCGTTCTGCATCGCGATCTCAAACCCAACAACATCCGCGTCACAAAGGAAGGCCAACCCAAGCTCCTGGATTTCGGTATCGGGCGGTTTCTCAAGCGGGAGCCCGCCGACGCACGACACTCCCGCTCCCCGGCGACGCCGGAGTACATGGCTCCGGAGCAGGCTGACGGCGCCCCCGGATCGATGCGAACCGACCTCTACAGCTTGGGTGTCATTCTGTACGAACTGCTCGCCGGCAAACTTCCCTTCGACCCGGAGGGAAAGACGTGGACTGAGCATGTTCAGCGGATTCAGCAAGTACCGCCCACTGCGCCGCGCAAGATCAATCCCCAACTCGGTCGAGAGCTTGACGCCATCATCCTGAAGGCGATCGCCAAGAGCCCTGACGACCGCTACGAGACCGTCGCCCAATTCGCCCGCGATCTTCGTGAGTTCCTGGATGGCGGGATCATCGACATCTGGCGACATCGCCGAGGCTACGTGCTTCGAAAAACGGCTCGTCGCTATCGTGTCGCGATGTCGATTCTCGGCGCGTTTATCGTCGTGCTCGCGGTCAGCGCGGTGGCCTTCTGGAAACAAACTCGTGAACTCCGGCGGAGCGACTACTTCAGCCGAATCGCGCTCGCAGAGAATGCGTTTCGTTCCTCAAACGCGGCAAAGATGAAAAGCTTGCTCCAAGGATGCCCGGAGAATCTGCGGGCCTGGGAATGGCGCTGGCTGAAGTGGCTGTCAGACCGCAGCCTCAATCGATGGGTGGTGAGCAATGGACCGTTGCCGTCGCTTGCCGTTAGCCCGGACGGCGCCACGGTTGCGACAGGGGCGCGGGATGGCACGATCCAAATACTCGTTGCATCAACGGGCCAAGTGACCCACCGAATGCAACACGGCAACGGTCCGATCAGATCTCTCGCATTTTCACCAGGTGGGAAATGGCTGGCGACCGCTGGACCGGATGCGCGCGTCATGCTCTGGGACATGACCACCGGTGAGAAGGCTGGCGAAATCGTCTCCGGCGCCCAACTGATCACGTGCTTGGCGTGTTCACAGGATGGACAACGCATCGCCACCGCCAACAACGCCTACAACGTCGAAATCTGGGACGTTCGAAGCTCGCGGCGAATCGCAGAATTGAAGGGTCATGCGGACTACGTTAACGCGCTATGTTTCGACGCCGACGGGCTACGCATCGCTTCTGGCAGCAGC
>JAJDDS010000332.1 GCA_029260195.1 Phycisphaerae bacterium | reverse complement strand
CCGGCCTATGCGGCGCCGGAGCAGCTTCGGGGATCCCCGGATGATCTCGATCCAAGGTCCGACGTGTATGCGCTCGGGGCCACGCTTTACCACGCTCTGACCCTGCGCATTCCGTTCCGAGGACGAAGCACGGGGGACCTCCTGCGTCAAATCGATGCCGGTGACGCCAAGCCGATCCGCAAGGTCGATGGCAAGCTCCCGGCCGATCTCGACACCATCGTCGTCAAGGCCATGGACCCCGATCCGGACCGTCGATACCAATCCGCCGACGACCTCGCCGATGACCTCGTACGCCTACTCAACCTGCAACCCATCCACGCCCGCCGGGCGGGTTGGTTCAGCCGGACCGTCATGCTCGGTCGACGAAACAAGCGGGCTGTGCTGGGTGGCATGGTCGGCGGCCTGTTGATGTTCGCGCTGGCGGCGCTCGCGGGCGTCTACGTGCTGCTGGTCCCTGGGTGGATCGACCGCGGCGTCGCGCGCGCCCGGCTGGAACTGCTGAATCCGATTCACGGCGAGTCGATTTTCATCGACGTGACTGACCTCGCCGACTCAAATGACAATTGGCTGGGATACACGGACACGGCGGAGACGGCGGCAGCGGCGCGATACGCCGCAGCCGTTGCGGAATACGACCGGGTGTTGTGGCTGACGCGGCTTCGAGCGGAGCGTGCCATGCTGGTCTCCGAGCGGGACACGGTTGAGCTGGCGAGACACGTTGTACTCGAATCGATCGACACCGATCGCGAGCAGCGCGCTCCTGTCACGAAACGACTGGCGCGCCACGCCCCGGTAAGAGTCGAGGCGGCTCGTGTTTGGTCCGGTGCGGACCCGTTAGCACGCCTGGAGGACGGCGTTCTCCGCGACGCCGATCGGTTGGACCTGCGCTGCCTCGGACTTCTCGCGTTCCTGTGCGGCGATGCGTCACTGTGCAACCGGGCCTGGTCAGCTGGAGGGTTCGACCTGGCCGGCAACCCCGACCCGCTGGTCGACGCTTCGCTGGGGCAATTCTACCTGATCACGGATCAGCCGGCCCGGGCGTTCGCCCGATTGGAACGCGCCTACCGGGCGTTTCCCGATGCCGGGTACATCTGCGTGGACCTGGCTGACGCAGCCGTGCGGATCGGCGAACTCGACAAAGCCCTCGAATGGCTAAACGAAGCCGAGACGCTCGACCTGCTCGACCCGTTCGACACGTTGAAGCGCGTCTGGGCCGACTTCCACGCCGCCCGGAACGACGACACCCGCGGCGACGCGGCCAAGGCCCGGGTACTTTACGAATGGATGGGCAACCATCACCAGACGCCGACGGCTCGTCACCACCACGCCAGGTTCCTGGAACACCGCGGCGAACTACGGGCGGCTGTGAACGTGTACCTCGAGCTCATCAGGCGATGCCCCACGATCACGAAATATCGCTCGCCGTTCATCGCCGCCGCCGACCGCTGGTGGGCGTCGCTTCCGGTCAGCGATCGGTACAAGACCCTCCGCCATAGCCTGGACGAACACCCGGCTGCGGCGACTTCGTTCGTGACGTTGCTGCGGACGTATCAAGCGTCCCTCACAGAGCCGCGCCCGTCAGGAAGCGGACAGCACACCGATGCGCCACCGCCACGAAGCGATTTCACGACCCCCTCCGCGCTGTCCGCGTTCGCCGATACTCCCCTCCCTCACGGTCGGGGCTCTGATAAACCTCCCGATCGCAAGGATTCATCAATTCCGCAAGATTTCGCGACGTTTTCGGATCCGTCTCCCGCTTCTTTCCTCCAGAGGGTCGACTTGACGACCCTGGCTACACGAATGGAGGTACACGACATGGAACGATGGAAGAGGCTCCGATCATACCCGCACTTGCTCAAACGAATTCAGTTCCACGCCTGGCTGTCGCCCGATCCCGCGCCGGCGTTCGGCTCGCGTGTCGTGGACGTGTTCTATCGTGTTGGCCGAGTTCTGCGGCGTATACGAAGAGCCCCGCGACGCGCTCGTGCAATGCTGGCCGCCTTGGCGTTGAGCACCGGAATCGCATCGGCAGGCCCGCCGACGGTCGTGCTTCTCGACGACTTCGACGACGGCGTGCTCGACCCTGCGTGGACCGTGACATTTGAGAATGCGAATGGATGGACGTTTGCAGAATCCGGAACGGAGCTCGAAGTCACCGACATTGACGCTTCGGTCATCAACTGTGCCGGCGCCTGTACGCAAGCGTTGGTCTGGCTCACATACGCGATCCCCCCGCTCGACAATTTCCATGTGGAGTTTCAGCTTCGATGGGACTCGGACAGCAGCGTGCTTCCGGCTCAGCATTTGAGGGTTTTCCTATTCGACGAACTCGGGAATGTCATCGCGGATGCAGGATACATGGACGCGTGGCTCGCTGGTTATGGTTCGAAGGTGGGAAACCTCGGCGCAGGTCCCTCTTGCTCCTTCCCACCCGTCCAAGACTCGCTTCCGCCCGCCGGCAACGCCACCGTCGAAATCGAGCGTGTGAATGGCGAAGTTACCGTGTTGTGGGACGGCGCCCAAATCTGCGCGGCAAGCATCTCAGGAATCGCAACAGAGCTGCGAATCCTGTTCACTCATTACGCTATAGCGCCCGCGCCGGTTGGCGGTGAGTGCGGGAGTGGTTGTACGATCTCCGAAACGAACTTCTTTGGAAGTCTCGCGGTCGACCTGATCCGCGTCGTCGACACTGCCGGGGAGTGTCCCATTGCGCCGTTTTCGCTCCACGAGTTCGCCAAGCTGACCGCCTCCGACGCGGCGGCGGGGGACGCGTTTGGTTCTAGTGTCGCCATCAGCGGCGACACGGCGATCGTTGGGGCCAGAAATGACAACAACTTTGCGGGGTCTGCGTATGTCTTTCAGCGCGATGTCGGCGGCGCTTGGAATTGGGGTGAATTGGTGAAACTCGTTCCGGGCGATTCAGCCACGGGCGACACCGTGTTTGGAGTCGATTTGGATGGCGACACGGCGATCCTTGGGTCGGGCACGAATGACACACCTGCCGGGATCAATTCCGGCGCGGCGTACATCTTCGAGCGTGATCTTGGCCCGCCCGACACGTGGAGTGAGATCATGAAGCTACTGCCGACAGAGGCGACCGCGGATGATCGGATCGGACTAGCGGTTGCCCTTGACGGGGACACGGCGGTCATTGGAGGGTTCAAGCACAACAGTGCCACTGGGGCCGCGTGGGTCTTTGAGAGAGACGCGGGGGGACTTGACAACTGGGGGCAAGTGCAGATGCTCACGGCCTCCGACGGCGCGGCCGGGGATTCATTTGGTCGTTTCGTCGCGATCGATGGGGACATCATCGTGGTTGGCGCAGGTCTGAACGACGACGCATGCGCTCCCCCCGATCCAAACTGCAATTCCGGGTCGGCGTACGTTTTCGAGCGTGACGGGGTGAACCCCAACAACTGGGTGGAAGTTATGAAGCTCACCGCGTCGGACGCCGCCGCGGGAGACGGCTTTGGGGGAGGCGTGAGGGTCAGCGGCGATACGGTTTTGGTGGGAGCGGGAGGGAACGATGACAACGGAGACTTTACTGGAAGCGCTTACGTTTTCGAACGCAATCAAGGTGGCCCGGACAATTGGGGCGAGGTTAAGAAACTCCTGGCCTCCGACGGGGCAGCGGGGGATATTCTAGGAGCCGCGTGTTCGATCGACGAGAATATGATCATGCTTGGAGCCGGCGGTGCTGTCGGGCACGATACTCTTCCTGGTGCCGCGTACGTATATCTGCGGAATGAGGGCGGGGCTGACAATTGGGGTGAGGTCCTGAAGCTCACGGCGTCGGACCCGGCTGGTAACGATCAATTCGGAATCGACGTCGCCGTCGACGGAGCAACGGCCATCGTCGGCGCGAATCTGGACGACGAAGGCGGTGTCGACGCCGGTGCGGCCTACATCTTCACCGGCCTGGGCGACTGCAATGGGAACGGTACTCTCGATCTGTGTGACATCAGCTCGGGCGGATCGGATGACACGGATGCCAACGGAGTTCCCGACGAATGCTTGACGCCGATCCCCACGGTGTCCGAATGGGGTCTGGTGGTGATGGGGTTGTTGCTGCTGACGGCGGGGACGATCGCATTCGGGCGGCGCGGGCTGGGTGCGCGCGCATAAGGATTGCTTCGTGATGGATGCTGGGAGTACGTAGACCAGCTTCCCCGTGCTCAGCCAGGTACTACTCGAGTCAATGGCCGCCGCGGGGTCGCGGGGGCGGTGCCGTGGCGTCGCCGCGACTGGTGCGTCGCGATTGTCCGCGCGCTTTGCCTGCGAGGGCTTTGATTGCGGGAGGATCGCGCGACGGCGCAAACCAGCCGATCACGTGTTTCGGGCGCCACCATTCGCCAGTGACGCGATCGCGAGTTTGGTTCTGTTCGCTTCGCTGGCGTCGAGGCGACCGTGTGGAGCCCATCGTCGCCGGAATCTCCGCGCAAAAAAAAGAGGCCGGTGATTTATCACCGGCCCCGTTCCTTTTATTCGGGATCACGCTGCCGAGTACATGCGTCGATTCTCCGGCAAGCAGTTTGCACGCCCCCGTGGCAGTCCGACGTCTGGCGTAAGCAAACCTCTCGCGTTGCGAGAGAAGAAACAACCTCCGAGAAGGGGCTTCGATCCAGCGAACCTACCGCCGTCACGACGCCGTCCGGCGCCCCAATGGGCACCGGACCGACTCGCATTCGCCACTCTCTCTCCGCGTAGCGACGCCATCGAGCGAACGGTACGGTTCGAGAGTTCCGCGATCAGACGACGATTCGCTCGATCGCGAGTGACGGCGTCCTAGCCACCCGTAAGGCCGGCGATGAGCGGCGCGATGATGTCGTTGACGATCGCCGCCGGGGTCGCGCCGATTGAGCGACCGAACCCGACCGGGATCTCGCGGAGCGTCAGGTTGAGGAAGTCCCCGAAGCAACCGCCGAGCTGGAATACGCAGCCACCTACCACGAACAGGGACGCGAACTTCATCTTGGTCTTCGCATTGAACATCTGTGATGTCTCCTAAAAAAAAGCTAGTCTATCGCTTTTTTGCCATGACTCCGCGCCAGACGTCCCGGCTTTCTATGACAGAGCCAACTATTCACTAAACTCAGGCGATCCGATCAGTTTCCGGCAGTTCCATCGGGGAACAGATCGAAAATCGCGTCGTTATCGAGGACGAACTCCGTTGCGGCGACGGCCGCTCCGAATTGAAGTAGACGTTCGAGATTGAGCCCGAGGCAGCCGCCAAATCCCATGAGGGATGTGCCACAGGTCATCATCACGACAGCCAGCTTTTTTCCTCGTTTGCTTACCATAGTAGTGATCTCCTGGCGCTCAGAATCAAATCGCCAAACTCGATCCGTTGGTGATTCCGTCATGCGATCGCAACTACCCCGCTGAGGCTCGCTATCGGCCAGCGGCCTACCGCAGCCGGTTCGCGGGAATCTCGCAAGCCAGAAGACCAGTTTGCGAAAGCGAAACCTTAAACGCCGTACTTGGCGACCGCAGTGGACTCCTCGCGACCTTGCGAACGAGTGTTTTGGCCTCCTCTGGCATAGACGTGAAAAACACGTCGCCGCCGCCGGCCCCAGATTCGTGTCAAGTTCACATGTTCATCGAATTTCGCCGGCTTGCTAGACCGCGCCGCCCGGCGAAAACACGCCCTCCCCCGCGCGCCATCGCAAGAGGAGAGTGGTACGAAATATGTTCGCCCTTATCGGGTCGCTCCCAGGTTTGGCATTAGGATTTCCCGCGGCGCCTTCGATTTTCCAGCCCACGTCGGGGTCCGAAGTCGCGATGCGGGCCACTCATCGGGCCGGGACGAACCGTAGAAACCCGCGTGCCAATACCGTTGGGGCGGGAGACTCGCATGGCGCGCGATGTTTGTCAAGCGTTCATTCGCCGTATTTGAAAAAATGTCTCGAAGACATGAGGCCTGCACTTGTGCTATGATGGTCTTGGGCTACGATGGTCGGCTCGTTACTCGGCGGGGCGCTTGCCTCCGGGTGGCGAATCCTCCAGAATTAGGCGTTCTGTAAGTTTTTGTTAGTAATGTACTTGCGCCGATTCTGAGAGTGTTTCGGTGTATCTTGCGGGTGAATCCCGTGGGAATCTCCTCCTTCTTTTGGTGCCGCGCCTTCGGCGCTGGCCACCGGCGTTCCGCGCGCGGTGGCGAAGAGATATTCATGAGCACAACGACAACTGAGGTTTGCGGGACGTTTGAGCCTGATGAGCGTCGCGGCGGACATCTGCGCGATCCCGAGCGGAACTACGCGGTTCGGAACGGTGATGTTCGTGTGCCGGACGGCGTGATCAAGCGATTCGGTTTGCGTGGTGGTGAATCCGTCGTCGGCGAAACCGAGGCGGTCAAGGGGAAGGGTCCGTCGGCGAGGACGCTCGAGCGTATTACGTTGATCAATGGGATGCCGGAGGCGGACTGGTGTGAGCGGGCGTCGTTCGAGACGCTGACGGCGATCGATCCGAAGGAGCGAATCCGGTTTGAAACCGAAGGCGGTCCGATGACGATGCGCATCATTGACTTGATGACGCCGATCGGGTTCGGTCAGCGGGCGTTGATCGTCGCGCCGCCGCGCACAGGCAAGACGGTTCTTCTTCAGCAGATGGCGCACGGAATTGCGGAGAATCACCCCGACGCATATGTGATGGTGCTGCTGATCGACGAGCGCCCCGAGGAAGTCACCGAGATGCGCCGCACGGTGCACGGCGAGGTAGTGCACAGCAGCAACGATCACGATATCGCCAGTCACGTGCGTATCGCGCGGTTGATGATCTCCAACGCCAAGCGCCGGATCGAGTGTGGCGAACGAGTCGTGATCCTGCTCGACTC
>JAJDDS010000331.1 GCA_029260195.1 Phycisphaerae bacterium | reverse complement strand
GGTCATCAACGCCGGTGGCGGCAACGACAACGCCGACGGCGACATCTGGGTCGGCTCCACCGTCACCCTCCCGCCGCTCTCGCCGATTGACTTCGACGGGTGCTTCCAGATCAACGATAATAGCGGAGCGCCTCCGGACTATGGCAAGCTTAACGGTGACATTACCGTGGTGGGCTGTCACGACGACGGTGACATACTCCCAATCTGTGCTGAAGGGGGTGTCACCGGGACGATCGCGTTGATCCAGTCGCTTTGCAATCCGGCCAACGCCATCGTGGACGATTCGTGCCCGGCCTGTCCGTAGGGCGGACGTGCTGATCTACCCCATGGCAGGCGTCCCTGGCTTACCGCCGCGTCCGGCCAACCGCCGGACGCGCCCTCTCGCATCTTACACCCCCGTCGCCGAGACGATTCAATCGCACTCCGATTCCGATCACACCCCTTCCCGCCCGGCGTCTCTCCGCGAACTCCGCGTTCCTCCGCGACGACCGCGTCAATCCATTCCCCGTTCCACGTCTTTCGGCTTTCGGCTTTCGGCTTTCCCCTTCGTCCCTCCGTCCCTTCTTTCCCCTTCGTTCCCATGTCCCTTCATCCCTCGGGATTGGCTGGCGCTTTCGCTCGCCACCACCCGATGATATCCACAGGATATCGCTGTTCCCAGCACTGGCGGCGGCTCTGTGTGGCGCGGGCCGTCTGCCAGCAGTTTTGATGCGCCAACCAGGATCGTACCCCCACATGCCCGCAACCCGACAAACGAGCGAGCGCTCCCTCGTCGGCCCCATCCTCATGCTCCTCGTCTGCCTCTTCCTGTGGGCCTCACAGCTCACCTTCGACGCCGGCGACTGGCCAAGCCCCAACCGCTACCCACACCCCGAAGTCACCGCCAACGCCTGCGGAAAGGTCGGCGCTGTTCTCGCCTACCACCTCCGCACCGTCGTCGGCGACGGCGTCTACCCGCTCGCCCTCTTCGCAACCTGCGCAGCCGCACTCTGGCTTGTGCATGGCCGCATCGTCAATCTCGTCCAGCGCGTCTTCGGCCTAACGTTGGTCGTCGCGTGTACAGCCGCTTCGGTCCATCTCGTCGCAGCCCCCGGCCCAAACACCCTCGAATTCGGCAATGGCGGCGTTGTCGGCACCGCGCTGGGCGCGATCCTTCAAGACGCGTTCGCCGGGGTCGGGACGGTGCTGGTCTTAGGCTACTGCTTCATCGTCGGCTTACTTTTCACCGCCGAAGGTTGGGTTCTCAAGGTCTCCGGCGCCATCGGCCGCGCAGCCCGGGCGTCCGGTGAAGCCATCACGGCGGCACGCGCCTACCTCCCCACGCCGCTTCCCGCGACAGCCGTCAGCGGTGTAAGACCGCGAGCGCCCCATCCCCCTGCCGTCCAGCCCCCGTCGGAACCTGCCGACGAGGAAACGAAACAGGAGGAAGCCCCCCCACCCGAACCAACGCTGCGCTTTCACGGAGCGCGCGAGATGACTCGCAAGCGTCGCCGCCAACGCGACAGCGGACCCACGCTGTTCGACGACGAAACGCCCGATGAGAAGGCCGAAAAAGACGCCGAGCAACCGGGACCCCGCCGCCATCGCAAGCGGAACGACGCCGATCCGGAACGTGACGAGAACCCCACTCAGAGAAACGATCGGGCAATCGACGAGCCCGCCCCACGGTCCATCGGATCTCCGGCGGACGACGACGACATCGCGCCCGCCGCCATCGCCTACCCCAAGCAACTCGACAAGTGGCAGTACCCGTCCCTCTCCATGCTCGACAACCCAGAGTACTCCTTTACCGCCGCCCAGGAATCCGTCCTCCGCGCCAAGGCGAAGACCCTCGAACAATCTCTTCGAGAGTTCCGGCTCGACGCCCGCGTCGTCGAGATCGATACGGGGCCGGTCATCACGCTCTTTGAGCTCGATCTGGGCGCCGGTATCAAGGTCAGCCAGATATCCTCCCTGGCCAACGACATCTCCCGCGCGCTAAAAGCGCCTAGCGTCCGCATCATCGCGCCGATCCCCGGAAAGGGCACCGTTGGTGTCGAGGTACCGAATGTCGACAAGGAAACTGTCCGCCTGAAAGGACTCATGCTCTCCGGCGCCGACGCCATGAAGAAAATGGAAATCCCGCTTCTTCTGGGTAAGGACGCCTCCGGAAACCCCCTGATTTCCGACCTGGCGGCGATGCCCCACATGCTCATCGCCGGCACCACCGGCAGCGGCAAAAGCGTGAGCATCAACTCGATCATCATGAGCGTCCTCATGGCCCGTCGCCCCGACATGGTCAAGCTCATCCTCATCGATCCCAAGATGGTCGAAATGAGCCAGTTCAAAGACGTCCCGCACCTGATGGCGCCCATCGTCACCGATATGCAACGCGCCGAGCAGATCCTCGAGTGGGCCGTCACCAAAATGGACGAACGCTACGCCCAAATCGCCGAGGCCCGCGTCCGCAACATCGCCGCGTACAACCGCCTCGGCGAAGCGGAGCTCTTCAACCGACTCCACGCCGTCAGCGAGAACGAGCGCAAACAAATCCCCACCCGACTACCCCACATCGTCATCATCATCGATGAGTTGGCTGACCTCATGATGACGTCCGCCAAAGAGGTCGAGCATCATCTGTCGCGTCTCGCGCAAAAGTCCCGCGCCGTCGGAATCCACATCGTCGTGGCGACGCAACGTCCCGAAGCCAAGGTCGTCACGGGGCTCATCAAATCCAACCTCCCCTGCCGCTGCGCCTTTCGCGTCGCTTCGCGAATGGACTCGCGCATCGTCATGGACCAGAACGGCGCCGAAGTGCTTATGGGACAGGGCGATATGCTCTTCCTCCCGCCCGGCGAGCACAAGCTGATTCGCGCCCAGGGCACGTTCGTCGACGACGCGGAAATACACCGAGTCATCGAGTTTCTTACCTCCCAAGGCCGACCCGATTTCCATCCCGAGTTGGTTCGAATGCGATCCAAGACCGCGGGTTCCGCCGCCGATCGAGACCCCCTCTTCAACCGCGCCGTCGAGACCGTCCTCGATACAAAGCGCGGCAGCGTCAGCCTCTTGCAGCGCAGGCTGACGATCGGGTACTCACGCGCGTCCCGGCTGATCGAACAAATGGCCGATGCCGGAATCGTCGGCGGGTACAAGGGGTCGCAGGCCCGCGAGGTGGAAATCACCCCCGAGGAATGGGAGGAGATCAAAAACGCCTCCGACGCGACGATTTCCGGAGGAACGAGATCATCCCATATCACGCCCTCACGCGCCGCCGAACAAGTGTCACCATCTGACACAGACGAAGCCGATCCCTCCTCACCGATCCCGTCGACCTCCCACGCCGCGGACAACGACTGGTCCGCCGCCAATGCCCACGACCAAGAC
>JAJDDS010000034.1 GCA_029260195.1 Phycisphaerae bacterium | reverse complement strand
ACACGCATCGCAGGTCGCTCTCGACAACGGCGCCCGTCTACCGAACATCCTCGACGCGCTGCGAAGCGTACGCGTCGCCCAACCACTGGTGGCAATGTCCTATCTCAATCCGCTGCTGGCCCACCCACCCGCCAAGCTGTTCATTGACATGCGGGAGGCGGGCGTCACCGGACTGATCGTCCCCGATCTCCCCCCCGAGGAGTCCGACGAATGGCTGTCAGCCGCTCGCGACGCGGGCGTAGCCTTGGTCTTCCTCGTGGCGCCGACATCGTCGCCCGAACGCGTGCAACGTATCGCCGATCGCAGCGATGGCTTCATTTACTACGTCAGCGTCACCGGTACGACCGGCGTCCGCCGAGCGCTGCCGGACGACTTACCCCAATCACTGCGGCGGGTGCGGGATATCACCGACACGCCACTCGTCGTCGGATTCGGAATTTCCGAGCCCGAGCAAATCCAGTCCCTCCGCGGTCAGGCTGACGGCGTCGTCGTCGGAAGCCGAATCGTCGAAGCCGTCCGGCGCGGAGAGGATGTGGCTAATCTCATCACGCAACTGAAGAATGCGACAAGGAGATGATCCCATGCTGGTCGTCATGAAAGCCAACGTCGAACAACACGAGATCGATCGTGTCTGCGCCGCCATACGCGATATGGGCCTCGATCCGCACCCCATTCCCGGACAGGTGCGCACCGCCATCGGCATGACCGGCAACACCGGACCGGTCGACCCCGGGCGGTTGGCTGCGCTCCCCGGCGTGGTCGAGTTAATCCAGGTCACACAACCCTACAAGCTCACCGGTCGGGAGATGCAACCGGAGGACAGCATCGTCCGCGTGGGCGACGTCGAATTCGGCGGTCCGTCCATCGCGGTGATCGCCGGACCCTGTTCCGTCGAGACGCGCGATCAGACCATGACGACGGCGCGCTGCGTCAGGGAGCGCGGCGCGGACGTGCTCCGCGGCGGGGCCTACAAGCCGCGGACCTCGCCCTACGCGTTCCAAGGGCTCGGTCGCGAAGGCCTCGACATCCTGGCCACCGCCCGCGCGGAGACCGGCATGCCGGTGGTCTCCGAGGTCGTCGACGTCGAGACGTTTGGCGCCGTTGAAGACGCCGTCGACATGTTCCAGATCGGCGCCCGCAACATGCAAAACTACTCGCTCCTCAAACGCGCCGGAAGATCACGCAAACCCGTGCTCCTCAAACGATCCATGTCCGCCACACTCAAGGAATTCCTCCTCGCGGCGGAGTACATCATGGCTGGCGGCAACCGCGACGTGATTCTCTGCGAGCGCGGAATACGCTCGTTCAGCGACTTCGCACGGTTCACGCTCGATCTCACCATCGTCCCCGAACTCAAACGCATCACGCACCTCCCGGTGATCGTCGACCCAAGCCACGCAGCCGGCCGCCGAGAGCTGGTCATTCCGCTCGCTCGCGCAGCCATCGCCGTCGGAGCGGACGGCATTATCGTCGAGGTCCACCCGGAACCGGAGAAGGCGCTCTCCGACGGGCCTCAAGCGCTCACGCCGGACATGTTCGAGGAGCTTATGGAAGAACTGCGGATCATCACACCGGCCGTCCGCCGCGCGTCGCGGGTGACGGCGTGAGATTCCCCGACGCACTCATCGCTCGCCCGTCCCACCGTCGCGTTCAGCTTTCAGTCGGACGAGCGCCCGCCGACCACGTGGATCCGCTCGAGCTCTTCGAGCGTCTGTATGGCCACGACCGATTCGCCTTCCTGTACGAATCGCTCGAGGCGCACGGCGGCCGAGGCCGGTACTCGTTCCTCGGCGGACGCCCCGCGCTGGTCTTCAAGAGCAAATCCGACCGCATCGATATTGAATCCGCCGGGGAACACGAGTCCTACACCGGCCATCCGGTCGAACACCTTCGCGCCCTGGTGTCCGCCCGCAAGACCCCCGGCGGAGACCTCCCGTTGTCGACTGGCCTGCCTTCGGTGGAGCGAGACAGCGACTCCGCGAATTCTGAATTCGCCATTCGAACGGCGGAGTTCTTCCACGGCGGGGCTGTCGGATATTTCAGCTACGACATGATTCGATTCTTCGAGACCCTCCCCGCGCGAAACCCCGACCCCGTCGCGCACCCCGATGCGTTTTTCCTCTTTCCCGATGAGATCGTCGTCCTCGACCACCGCGACCATGTCGCGCACATCATCCTCTACAGGGCTGACAATCCCCGCGCATCCGAGATCGAATTCGCGATCAGTTCCCCACCGCCTGACACGCCCGTCGCACCGCCTGCTTCCCTCGGTCCCTCCATCCCTTCGCCCCGCCCCACCATGACCCCAAACATGTCCCGCGCCGAGTTCGAGCGCTCCGTCGAACGCGCCAAGGCGTACATCCACGCCGGTGACATCTTTCAGGTCGTCCTCTCGCAACGATTCGCCTTCGACGTCCCGGCGCCACCGATCGACCTCTACCGCGCCTTGCGCATCACCAACCCCTCCCCCTATATGTACTACCTCAATCTCGACGGGCTACGGGTCCTCGGGTCCTCGCCCGAAGCCCTCGTCAAACTCGACGGGCGAAACGTCACCACGAAGCCGCTGGCTGGGACGCGCCGCCGCGGGACGACGCCCCAAGAGGATCAGGAACTCGCGGACGAACTGCGGGCTGACCCCAAGGAAAGAGCGGAACACGTCATGCTGGTGGACCTGGCGCGCAACGACATCGGCAAGGTCTGCGAATTCGATTCCGTCAACGTGATCGAAGTGCTCGGCATCGAACGCTATTCGAAGGTCATGCACCTGGTCTCGAGCGTCGAGGGTGTGCTCAGCGCGAGACACGACGCCTTCGATCTTGTGGCAGCCA